>CADCTO010000453.1 GCA_902805585.1 uncultured Armatimonadota bacterium
CCAGCTGGCAGCGGCACTACAACCACTTCCCCCAGGAACAGATGGAGCGCCTCACGGGCTACACAGGCATCGAGATCTACAACGGCGTGGTCGAGCGTCTGGAATGGTCGGCCCTCGCGACCGACCGCTGGGACCGCCTGCTTTCGAGCGGGCGGCGCGTGTGGGGCTTCGCCCACGACGACTCCCACGCCCCGCGCGACATAGCACGCGGCTGGAACGTGGTGCAGGCGGGCGACCGGAGCGTAGACGCCCTCTGCGACGCCCTCCGGCACGGCCGCTTCTACGCGTCCACGGGCGTAGACATCACGCGCATCGCAGTCGACGACGGCCGCGCGATCTTTATCGACGCGCCGGGCGCGCAGCGCATCCGCTTCCTCGGCGCCTGGGGCGTCGAACTGACCTGCGCAAACGCGAGCGAAGCCCGCTACGAGGTCACCGGCGGCGAGGGCGGGTACGTCCGCGTCGAGTGCCACGGCGACGGCGCGAAGACGGCGTGGACGCAGCCGTTCTTCATCTCGGAAACGGAATAGGGGAGACGATGCAATGACGGATCGCGAGAAGTACCTGTTCGACATCCAGGGCTACCTGGTCGTCAAGAACTTCCTAGCGGACGACGAAGTGGCGCGGCTGAACGCGGCCTTCGACGCGAACCGGGACCGGATGGGGGAGGACGGTAACTCGAACACGGGCAAGTCCACCACGCTGGTCGGCGCCAAGCGCGGCATGTTCAGCGGGATGCTGACCTGGGAGCATCCCTGGTGCGAGCCATTCCGCGATCTGCTCGCGCACCCGAAAGCCGTCCCGTACCTCAACGAAATGCACGGGCGCGGCTGGCGCATGGACCACGCGCCGTTCGCCCTCTTCGCCCGGACAGGTGCGGAGGGGCTGATCCTGCACGGGCCCGGCCACCATTTCGACGGCTCGCAGTACTACGTCTACAAGAACGGCCAGATGCGCTGCGGCATGGTCGTCTTCCAGTACCAGCTCGCGGACGTGAACGCGGGCGACGGCGGGTTCTGCTGCGTCCCCGGCAGCCACAAGGCGAACTACCCGTGCCCACGCGAGATCGTCGAGTGGGAGTCCGACCAGGAGCTCGCCTATAACGTACCGTGCAAGGCGGGCGACCTGCTGATCTTCAACGAGGCAACCACGCACGGGACCCGGCCGTGGACAGCGTCGCACGAGCGGCGCTCGCTCCTCTACCGGTATTCGCCCAAGTACCTGCACTTCGCCGGCGGCTACCACCAGACCAGCTTCCCCGATTGGGTGGACGAGTTGACGCCCGCCCAGCGGGCGGTGCTGGAGCCGCCGTACATCTACAACCGACCGCTCATCGAGGACGACGGCGTTTCCGTCGTACGCCCTCGCCGGGACTGAGTGTAAGCGGTTCCGGGCGGAGCCGCTAAGGCGCGGATGGAACGGCCTGGTGGCCGCTTGCCACGGTTTCCGGTATAATCCGACTGTCGAACAGGCGGACGTCGTGGTGTCTTCCGGTTCAGATCGCAGGCGGGCGGGAACGTGCCTCCGGGATGAGGTTGTCGCGTGGGGAAAAACCGGTTCGTGCACACGGTCGTGGCCTGCGGGATGGCGCTGCCCGGGCTCATGCTCATGGCGGCCGCCCTGCCGCCGAAGGTTCCGACCCAACCTCAGTCGCGACTGTTCGAATCGAAGGTCCGCCCCCTCCTTTTGACCTCCTGCGTCGGATGCCACGGAAAAGGTAACGCGCAGGGCGGGCTGCGTCTGGACGTCCCCCTGACGCTGGCCCAGGCGAAAGAGGCGATCCGGCGTGTGAACGGCGAGGGCGGAAAGCCCCGGATGCCACTCGGCAGCGCCTTGCCGAAGGAGAAGATCGCAGCGCTGGAGCAGTGGGTCCGCGAGGGGGCGCCGTGGCCCGCCGGCAGGACGCTGTCCGTGCCGAGCCTTCAGGAAAAGGCAAAGACGCACTGGGCGTTCCGGCCCGTGAAGCGCCCCGCGGTCCCCCGAGTCCAGAACCAGGACCTGGTACGGAACCCGGTGGACGCCTTCGTTCTCAAGCGCCTCGAGGCACGGGGGCTGCGCCTGTCCCCGACCGCGCCGCGCCGTGAGCTGATCCGCCGCCTTTCCTACGACCTGACCGGGCTCCCGCCGACGGTGGAGGAGGTCGCTGCGTTCGAGGCGGACACGTCGCCGGATGCCTACGGAAAGTTGGTCGACCGCCTTCTGGCCTCGCCCCACTACGGCGAGAAGTGGGCGCGGCACTGGCTGGACCTGGTGCGCTATGCCGAGACCAACTCCTACGAACGCGACAACCCCAAGCCGAACGCCTATAAATATCGGGACTATGTGATCGAGGCGTTCAACCGGGATCTGCCCTACGACCGGTTCATCAAGGAGCAGCTGGCCGGGGACGAGCTGCCGGACAGCACCGGCGCGACCTTGGTGGCGACCGGTTACTACCGCCTGGGCATCTGGGACGACGAACCCGCGGACCTGAAGCAGGCCGAGTACGACGACCTGGACGACCTGGTGGCGACGACCGGGCAGGCGTTCCTGGGAATGACGCTGGACTGCGCCCGCTGCCACGATCACAAGCTCGACCCGATCTCGCACAAGGACTACTACCGGTTCGCCGCCGTGTTCCGGAACATCAACCGCTTCCGCAACGGCGGCCCGACGGACGAGAAGACCTATTTCGCGACGGACGACCAGAAGCGGGAGTACGAGGCCCGCGTCGCGGCGCTCCAAGCGAAGCGCGCGGCCAACCAGGCGCGCTTGAAAGAGCTTTCCACCGCGCACCGCCAGGAGCGGGCCAAACTCCTTGGTGCGGACGACCTCGCCGACGTCCAGTACCGCTACTTCGAGGGCGCCTGGGAGCGCCTTCCGGACTTCGACGCGCTGCAGCCCTCCGCGTCCGGGAAACTGGCCCCGGCGTTCCTCGAGCTCCGGGCGCGGAAGCGGGATGAGCAGTTCGCCTTCGTTTTCGACGGCTTCCTCAACGTCGCTCAGCCCGGCGACTACACGTTCCTACTGGACACCGATGACGGGTCGCGCCTGACGGTCGCCGGGAAGAAGGTTCTGGAGAAGGACTCGCTGGGAGGGCAGGGGATCGAGGAGAAGAAGGCCGTCGTCAACCTGCCCGCCGGGCGCGTCCCGATCCGCCTGGAATACTTCCAGGGGGGCGGGCCGTTCGGTCTGAGCCTGGCCTGGGGCGGCCCGGGTTTCGCGCGTCGCCCGCTCTCGACCCTGGAAAGCTGCGGTCCCGACGGGCTTCCCATAGTGGAGGCCGCCGAGATGCCCCTGGTCCTCGGCCCGGAGAAGGCGGCGCAGTACGCGCAGCTCGTCAAGGAGAAGGCGGAACTCGCCAAGCAGGAAGCCCCTACGGAGAAGGTGCTCTGTGTCACCGAAGCCGGCGCCCGCGCGCCGGACACGTTCGTTTTGGAGCGCGGTGACCCGACCACGCCGGGCGAGAAGGTAGAACCCGGCTTCCCCGCCGCCGCGGGCGGCGGACCGGCCGTCATCCCGCCGCGGCCGGCCGATGCGACAACGACCGGCAGGCGGACCGCGCTCGCGAACTGGCTCACGGCGCCCACCAACCCGCTGACGGCGCGCGTCATCGTCAACCGCGTCTGGCAGCACCACTTCGGGCGCGGGATCGTGCGGACCCCAAACGATTTCGGGCTGCAGGGGGCGCCCCCGACGCATCCGGAACTGCTCGACTGGCTCGCCCGTGAGTTCGTCGCGCAGGGGTGGAGCTTCAAAAACCTGCACCGCCTGATCCTGACCAGCAACGCGTACAAGCAGTCGTCCCGGCCTGGCCCGCTCGCCCTGAAAAAGGACCCCGAGAACGACCTGTTCGGCCGTTTCGACGGGCGCCGCCTGAGCGCCGAGGAGATCCGGGACAGCCTGCTCGCCGTCGCCGGAAACCTGAACCCGGCCTTGCACGGCCCGTCGGTCTATCCCGAGATACCCAAAGAGGTTCTGGCGGCGCAGTCGATCCCCGGCTACGGCTGGCATACCGACCGGATGCGGCCGGAAGACCAGAACCGGCGCAGCATCTACATCCACGTCAAGCGATCGCTGATCTACCCCCTGCTGGCGACGTTCGATCTGCCCGAAACCGACCGCACCAGCGCGGCCCGCTTCGTGTCCACCCAGCCCACCCAGGCGCTGGGGATGATGAACGGCCCCCTTGTCAACAAGCAGGCGACGGCGCTGGCCGAACGGGTGGAAAAAGAGGCCGCAGGCGACGACCGGGCGTTCGCGCGGCGACTCCTCTCGCGGGTGGTGCAGCGCGCGCCGGCCGAGAAAGAGGTCGCGGAAAGCCTCCGGCTGATGGAGCGGCTGAAGAAACGCGGCGCGACGCCGAAACAAGCCCGGACGTATCTGTGTCTCATGGCACTGAACCTCGACGAGTTCATCTACGTGGACTGAGGGTGTGGTTGCGGCGGGCGGGAAAGCAGGATGACGACAGAATGAGCGGACTTTGCAGGAAAACGCGGCGTGAGTTCCTGTGGGAAGCGGGCGCGGGCTTCACCGGGCTCGCGATGACGGGCATGCTGTCCCTGGACGGCTTCTTCCCGCAGGAGGCGCGCGCGGCCGCCACTGGGGCGGCGCCACATGCGAACCCGCTCGCCCCGAAGAAGCCGCACTTCCCGGCCAGGACCAAGAGCGTCATCTTCCTCTTCATGTACGGCGGGCCGAGCCAGCTCGACACCTTCGACTACAAGCCGCACCTCGTCGGCCGCGACGGGCAGACCGTGACCGTGCGCAGCTTCCGGGAGGGGAACCAGCCCAAACCCCTGAAGCTGATGGAGCCGCGGTGGAAGTTCAAGCCGTACGGCAAGTCCGGCAAGTTCGTGTCCGACCTCTACCCTCACGTCGGCGAGTGCGTGGACGACATCGCCTTCGTCCACTCGCTCTATTCGGACGCTCCGGTGCACGGCTCCGCCATGATCCAGATGAACACCGGCAAGATCTTGAGCGGCAGCCCCAGCCTCGGCGCGTGGGTCAACTACGGCCTGGGGACGGTCAACCAGGACCTGCCCGGCTATGTCGTGATGACCGACACCACGGGCGGCCCGATCTCCGGCGCGAAGAACTGGTCGTCGGGGTATATGCCCGCTGCATACCAGGGGACCGTGCTGCGGTCGGCGGGCGACCCGATCCTGGACCTCGCCCGCCCCGAAGGCATGACAAAGGAGATGCAGCGGGAGGTGCTGGACTCGCTCGGGCGGTTGAACGAGGCGCACCGGCAGCCCCGCGCCGCGAACTCCCAACTGGCGGCGCGCATCGCCAGCTACGAACTGGCCTTCCAGATGCAGACGCACGCGCCGGAAGCGGTGGACATCTCGAAGGAACCGGAACACGTCAAAGCGCTCTACGGCATGGACAAGGACGAGACCCGCGACTTCGGTTACCGATGCCTTCTGGCGCGGCGTCTGGTCGAGCGCGGAGTACGCTTCATCCAGCTCTACGCGGGCGGCGGCAACACGGACTTCCTGAACTTCTGGGACGCACACGGCGGGCTGGTCGCCAACCACAACCGCAACGCCGGCCGGACCGACAAACCCATCGCCGGGCTGCTGAAGGACCTGAAGCAGCGGGGGCTGCTCGACTCCACCCTGGTGGTCTGGGGCGGCGAGTTCGGCCGCACGTCCCACGGGACGGGCGACGGGCGCGATCACAACGCCTACGGCTACACGATGTGGCTGGCGGGGGGCGGCGTCAAGGGCGGAGTCTCGGCGGGCCAGACCGACGAGCTGGGCATGGAGGCCGCCGTAGACCGCTACCACGTCAAAAACCTGCACGCGACGATCCTGCACCAGATGGGCATCGACCCGAACCGCCTGAGTTTCTTCTACGGCGGCCTGGACCAGAAGCTGGTCGGCGTCGTCCCGGTGGAACCGATCCGCAAAATCATCTCCTGACCCCAGAAAGAAACGTAACGATGAGAAGACTGCTCTACGTCACCCATTCCGCGGGCTACAAGCACGAGGTCCTGCCGTACTCGCATGAAGTCGTGCGGAAGCTCGGCGGAGACTCGGGCGCGTTCGCCGCCACCTGCACCGACGACGTCGCGACCGTGGACTGGGACCGTCTCGCCGCCGACTATGACGCCGTCGCCTTCTGCACGACCGGCGAACTGCCGATGGGCGACGAAGCAAAGCAGCGCCTCATCGACTTCGTGCGCGGCGACGGCAAGGCGTTCGTCGGCATCCACAACGCGACGGACACGTTCTACCAGTTCGCCCCGTATGGCGAGATGGTCGGCGGCTACTTCAACGGCCACCCGTGGCACCAGGAGGTGGGCATCCTGGTCGAGGACCCGGACCACCCGTCCACGCGGCACCTGCCCGACCGCTTCCGCATCCACGACGAGATCTACACGCACCGGAATTGGTCCCGGCAGAAGACACACGTCCTGCTGACCTTGGACCTGACCTCGGTGGATGTCGGTAAGGGCGCGGACAAGATCGCGGGCTCCGGCGGTGAGGTGCCGATGGCGTGGTGCCACGACTTCGGCGCGGGGCGCGTCTTCTACACCGCCCTGGGCCACGGCATGCCGACCTGGACGGACGAGCGCTTCCACCAGCACCTGCTCGGCGGCATCCGGTGGGCGATGCACGACGCCCGATGACGGGACATCGGGGCGTACCGGGCCGCCTCACAGGTGCCGAAAACGGCACCGAGCGGAGCGGGTCGGGCACGGGATCCGTGGCGACGATCGGGTACGAAGGCGCGGCGGTGCAGGGCGTCCTGGCAGAATTGCAGGAGGAAGGGATAGACCTGCTCGTAGACGTCCGCGCCGTCGCCAGTTCGCGCCGCCCCGGATTCTCCAAAACGAAGCTCGCCGCGAGCCTCGCGGACGTCGGCATCGGGTACCTGCACCTGCGCGGCCTGGGCACGCCGGCCGACGGACGCGCGGCGGCCCGCGCGGGCGAGTATGATGCGCTCCGGACGATCTATCTCGAACACCTGGCCACGCCCGGAGCGCAGGCCGAACTCGGCGCCCTGGGCGACCTGGTGCGCTCCGGCCGCCGTGTCTGTTTGCTGTGTTTTGAGGCGAAACCCGAACACTGCCACCGCAGCCTGGTCGCCGCTGCGCTGACCCCCTTGCTGCCGGACTTGCGCGTCATCCACCTCGCCCCCTGATCGCTGCACTGCCCACAAGGCCATGGAAGAAAACCCAGCGTCATCCGGTCGGTACATCTCGCGGCGGGACGCACTCTCGCTTTTCGGAGCAGCCATCGTCCCGGCCTTGACGCCGCAGATGAGTGCGGGAACGTCGAACGTGCCCCGGAAGCGTGCCCGGGACCCCGCCCCTCCGGTCCCCGAAGAATGGCGCCCCCTGTGGCTACGGCCGGGCGACGCTCCCGGCCGCGGCCTCGAATCGGCGCACTGGATCTGGTTCCCCGAGGGCGATGCTGCTGCCGCCGCCCCGGTAGGGATCCGGTGGTTCCGACGCCGGTTCGATGTCACTTCTGGGCGTACGGTGCGCCACGCAGGCGTCCGCGTGACGGCGGACAACGCGTACGTGCTGTACGTCAACGGGACGCGGGTCGGCGGCGGCGACGACTTCCGGCAGACCGACGCGTATGACGTGACCGGGCTGATCCACGCGGGGAGCAACGTGCTGGCGGTCGCGGCCACGAACGGCGCCGATTCCCCCAACCCGGCGGGCCTCATCCTTGCACTCACCGTCACGTTTTCCGAAGGCGATCCGCTGAGCGTGGTCACCGACTCCGGATGGCGGTCGTCCCGTTCCGGGGATCCCGGCTGGGAGCGCCCGACCTTCCCCGATGCCGGCTGGTCCCCGGTGAAGATCCTGGGCCCCCACGGCATGGCGCCCTGGGGGACGAGCGCCGCCGGCATCGAACGCGACGTGTACGCCGCGTTCCGCGGCACGTTCGACCTGCCGCGGGCCACCCGCGTACACCTGGACGTCTTCGGGGCGCACTGGTTCAACGTGTGGGTGGACGGGACGTTCCTCACCGATGGGCCATACCGTTTCCCTCCCGACCGTCCGGAGTACGAGACGCGCACGCTGCCGCTTGCCCGGGGACGACACGTGATCGCCGCCGCGGTCCGGTGTGAGGGCGTCTCGACCCGGATGCTCCAGGCCGACCGCCTGCCGCCGTTCTTTCTCTGTCGGGCGCGGGCCGCAGGCACCCCCATTCCCGTCCGGTGGAAAGCGGCCCGTCTGGACGGCTACGTCGCGTCCCGGCAGCGCGTCAACCCGCAGTTCGCCTGGATGGAATGGGTGGACACCCGGCGCAACCCCGAGGGCTGGCACAAACCGGACTTCGATGACGACCTGTGGCCGGAACCGGCAGAGGTCGCCGCGGTGAAGGCGTGGCCGCTCCGCCCTTCAGCCATCGGCCCCGTGCATCGGCTCCCCGTCGCGCCGCGGCTGCTCGCCCAGGGCAGGCTCTCGGGCGCGTTCGACGGCGCGGCGCGTCCCCCCTGGAAGACCGACACGGATCTTCCGTGGTACGGGCGGGACCTCGCCCCGCGCGGGTCCCCGAACGGCGTCTGGCGCCGCTACGATCTCGGACAGGTGCGGCTCGGCGCCCCGGAGTTCGTCCTGGACCTTCCCGCGGGAGCCGTGGTCGAGATCGGCTACAGCGAACAACTGCGCGACGGCCGGGTCACGCCGTTCATACCGCTCTCGACCGGCGTCTCGCGGAACCTGGACCACTTCATCGCCCGCGGCGGCGTGCAAGCCTTTTCGCCGCTCGCGCCCAAAGGCGGGCGCTTCCTCGAAGTCCACGTCCAGGCCGACCCGGCGGCCGTCCGGTTCGTCTCCGCCGCCTACGCCCACCGTACCTACTACGGCCCGCCCGCCGGGTCCTTCCGGTGCGCGGACCGCCGGCTGAACGCCGTCTGGACGCTGGGGATCGACACGCTGCGCGCCTGCTGCGAGGACGCCGTCACCGACAACCCGACCCGCGAGCGCGGGCAGTGGACCGGCGACGTCTTACCCGCATTGGATATCGCCGCGGCGGGCTACAGCGACCTCCGCCTGTTCCGCCGCGCCATCGAGCAGGCGGCGTACTGCGCCGACGGCAGCGGGCTGGTCGCCGGGCTCTGTCCGGGCGGCACGCTCCACCTCTCCACCTACGCCGCACAGTGGGTAACGGCGGCGCTGCACTACCACGACCTCACCGGCGACCGCGGCATCCTCGACACGATGTACCCGTACGCCGTCCGGAACTTGCAGGCGTTCGAGGCGGCGCTCGGGCCGAACGGCGTGAGAGACAGCCTCGGGTGGGCGTTCGTCGATTGGGGCTACCCCGGCACCCCCGGGACCGACGCCGACATCGCGATGAACCTGCACGTCCTGGAAGGGGTCCGCGGCATGCAGCGCTGGTGCTGGCTTCTGAAGAAGGACCGTGCCCGCTACGACCGGCTGGAGGGGGCCGTCCGCGCGGCGGTCCTGGCGTGGCTCACGCCTCGCCTCGGCGCCGACAACTGGACGGAGATCGGCTACCACCGCGCCGTGCTCGCCCTTCGCAGCGGCCTGATCCCCGCCGGGAAGCGGCCGGCCGCGGCAGCTTTTCTCAAGCGCCACATCCTCGACTGCTTCCCCAACAAGCCGGACGCCCCGCGGCTGTCCAGCCCCGACGTGCGCAGCACGCAGCTCGTCACGCCGTACTTCGCCCACTACGCGTTTCCCGAGCTGGTCCGGGCGGGCGAGACCGACTTCGTGCTGGAACAGTACCGCCGATGCTGGGGGTGGGCGCTCGACCAGGGGCTGACGACCCAGCCGGAAGTGTTCGACCTCAACTGGAGCCACTGCCACGTCTGGGCGTCCTGCCCCACGGCGCAGATGACCCGGTACCTGCTCGGCCTGCGGCCGCGCTTCAGCGCGGGACGGAACCATTTCGACCTGACCTTGCAGCCGGGGAGCCTGCCGGCCGCCTCGGGTACGGTCGCAATGCCCAACGGCAACGCGACGGTCGCGGTACGTTGGACGCGCTCGGGCCCGGCGTCGGTCGGATTCAACGTCCGCACCCCGGAAACCATCTGGCTGCATCAGCCCGGCGAACCGCGGCCTTTCGCGCGTGTCGAATCGGAGACGACGCTCCGGCTGCGAAAGGCGGGCAGCCGTTGGGCATGAGCATTCCGGCTCACACCACGTGCGGTTAAGCCGTTCGCCCCTTCGCCGGGACACCCCTTCTGTGCCGCACACAGGGTGCCCCGGCGTGAGAAGAACGTTCAAACGACGTCGGGGCGGTTGCCGACGGAGGGCGGGCTGAGGATGCGCCGCTGTTGCTCGGTCGGGTCCTGGTAGTCGTCGGCTTTGGGGTACTTCTGGGACCAGGCGGAGTGGCCGGGGCTGAACTTGTAGAGCAGCGCCCGTCGCTCGTGCCTCGCGCGCCAGGGCATGGTCCCGTGGATCAGCGCCTCCGTGAAGAACAGGGCGTCGCCTGCCTCGACGGGCGGCTGGATCACGTACGGCGCCGGCCGTTCGAAGCGCATCACCTCACGCGGGATGCTGCCGACGAAGTTGCTCTTGTGCGTCCCCGGGATGCAGGCGAAGCCGCCGTCGCCCGCGGCGGCCGGGCTCAGGAAGTAGGTGACGACACACAGGCCGTTACGCATCTGCCCGTCGCGGTACTTGTACCAGTGGTCGCCCTCGTGTCCTTCACCGCCGTGCAGATGTCCTCCCGCGTCGCCCTCGTCCATGAAGATGCAGTAGTCGTGATCCAGGCGGAACTTGGCGTCGATCAGGTCCACCAGGTAGGGCAGGATACGGGGATGGTCGATCAGCCGCTGGTACGCCGGCCCCCAGCGGGAGATCTGGCCGCTGCGCCGGCCGCCGGTCGCGCCCTTCTCGCGTGGCAACCGCTCGTCGGCGACCGCGTTCAGTTCGGCCACCTCCGCCGGGGTCAAAACGTTCTTGATGACGAGGTATCCGTGCAGGTCGAAGAGGAACTTTTCTTCCGGGGTCATGATGTCATTCTCCGTTTCCAGGTTTCTGGACCGCTCACACTGGACCGATTCTTCGTCAGCGACGCGCCCGTCTCCTGTAGTGATGACCTGCCGGACGGACGAAGAGTGACCTGCCGCGTCTCACTCCTTCGGTACGGTCCACCAGGAGATGGACGGTGCGGGTCCCCAACCTTCAATAGTATCGTCGCTCAGGATCGGGTAGCGTGACGTCACGCCACCGATGTCGGCCACCGGTGCCCCTAGGATCACCGCACGGATGCCCGCCTCCCGAATCGCGAAGGAGCACATCCAGCACGGCTCGACGTTGGTACAGAGGACGCAGTCCGCCAGGTCCGTCGTGCCCAATGTCTGGCATGCGCGGCGGAGCGCGATCAACTCCGCGTGCGCCGTGACGTCCCGGAGCGCCCGCACCGCCTCCACGCCTTCGGCGATGATACAGCCCTCCCGTACGATCACCGCCCCCACGGGCGCGTCGCCCTGCTCCCGGGCTTGCTCCGCCAGTTCCAGACAGCGGCGCATCCACTTCTGCGCGTCCATGTCGTCGGCCGTCCTATCTGTGATTCTTCGGCTCGGAGTATCAGGGAGACGTTCAGGCTTTACCCGCTCGGTAGGAGAGAGTGCGGCGGGAAGGGCGGCGTTTCCTGCCGAACCTGTCACCGCCCGATCTGAAGTGTCCCGGGTAGGGGCAGGAGAAACACCCATGCGCGTCGTACCTGCGGCCAGGCAGGCGGGCGGCGCGCGAAACGCGAGGCACGCCGCGGCTGCCCTGCCACAAAAGGAGACACGGGACATGAAAACGGTGCGGGCGCGGTGGAAGGCCGCCGCGGCGGCGGCGACCGTGCTGATGGCGCTGCCTGGGTGCGGCGGCGGCGGCGGTGACGACGATGACGACTTCGGGCGGGAGACGCTGGTGGGGACCTGGCGGGTGCGGGCGATCGGCCTGGGTAGACAGGCGACGCAGGAGTGCCCCGCCGCCCTGCGCGACGAGTCGGGCGAGGAGGTCATCGCCTGCGGCAGCGACGACCGGGCGCTCTACGAGCAGGACGGCTCGTTCGTGGGCGAGTCGGACGCCTTCCTGGGCGCGCGCGCCCAGATCCGCGGCACCTGGGACCTGGACGACCGGACGCTGCGGGTGCGGATCACGCAGTTCGGCGTCGACGCGGACGGCAGCGGCGCGGTCGACCCCGGCGAGTTCGAGGACCTGGACCCGCCGCAGGTCAACACGGCGGCCGTGCGGTTCGACTCGGCCCGGCGGGTGCTCCTCGAGAGCGAGGCGGACGACACCCGCACCGTGCTCGAAAAACTCTGACCTCGCCGCGGCGCGATGGACAAGCCAGGCCGCCTTGCCGTTACGGCGCCGTAACGGCAAGGCGGCTTGACGCCGACGCTGAAGGCCGGTCTGCTCCCGCAGACACAAGCGGACCGTCTCCATACCGGTGGTGGCTGCGGAATCCGGGACCTCATCGTTTCGTGGCTTCGGAAATGGACTGGCGCGACGGGCCGTACCAGGGGCGCCCCGACCCTCAGGGTGTGAACAGGTCGCCGCGGCACGGCGGGGTTTCGTAGTCGCTCCAGTGCGGCGGTCTACGCCACCAAAGGGTCAGCCAGAAAAAGAGCGCGCTCGGCGCCAGCCACGACCCGTGTCCGACGATCCAGTCCAGCATGCGTGATCTCCCGCGTGGTTTTGCCGAGCCTCGTCCGTGTCCGAGCCGGCACGGGCCCAGTAAACCACGGAACGCGACGCGCGCGACCTGAGCGTGAGGTAATGCATAAGCAGACGGCCCCGCCGCCGGCGTTCAGCGAAGTGGTGGGCCTCCTGAGCGGCTTATCGGCCGCTCATGCGCGCTTCCGCATCCAGTCGTGGACGAGAGCGAAGACCCGCTCCCGCTCCCTCTCGCGCAGCGGCTCGTGCACCATGCCAGCGAAGGAATGGAAGCACTTGTCGGCCGAGCCGGCGCGCTCGAAGAACTCGCGCGCCGCCTGCGGGTCCGAGACCGGGTCGTCCTCGCCCGCGACCACCAGCAGCGGCAGGGCGAACGAGGCCGCCCCGGCGAGCGCGGCTTTCTGTGCCTCCCGCGCGGCCAGGTACCAGCCCGGCGTGGCGAAGCGCAGGCACAGCGTGCACGCCGCGTCCTCGGCCCGCATCTCCGGGTCCGACGTCAGCCACGCCGGCTCGAAGCGCGTCGGCACCCGCAGCCAGGGGGCGGCGCGGCCGGCGAGCCGTGCGAGCCGCTCCTGGCTGCGGGAGACGGGCACGCTGCTGCGCAGGTACGGCGAGACCAGCACGCACCCGGCGACGCCGCCGGGCAGCGGCCGCTGCCCGGCCCCGGCCCGCGCCAGCACCAGGCCCCCGTGGCTCTGGCCCAGCAGGAACAGGGGGGCGCCGTCCCGGGGCAGGTGCCCGAGCACCGCGTCGAGGTCCTGGTCGTAGCCGTCCCAGCCGCCGTCGGCGTGGCCGCGCAGCCGCCCCCCGGAGAGGCCGTGGTTGTGGAAGTCGAAGGCCCAGGAATCGACGCCGCGCCGGGCCATCCACCGGAGGAAGTGCAGGTGCCGCCCGCTGTGCTCGCCGTAGCCGTGCAGCACCAGCACCCGCGCCCACTCAGGGACGCCCGGCGGCGGCCCCACCGACACCACGTGGAGGCGCGCCGCCCCGAAAAGGCGGGCTCGCGAGCGGCCGCCGGCACGAGGGGGGACCGTCACCGTCGTTTCCCGCACCGGGATCTCTGTCTGCACGGGATCATCTCCCATGGACACGCGCCTCCTCCGCCTTAAGGGACACGCGGCCTGCGAAAGCCGTGCCCGCAGGTCCCTCCTGGCTACAGCGTACCCGCTTTGGGACCGGGACCGCCGGGAGATTTACGGCGCAGCGTTTCGAGACCTTGTCGGGGAGTGCCACAGGGCGGGGCGCGCCTGGCCGACTGTGAACGAAAGGCGGACGAACGCCGGCAGGAACGCGACGAGGTAGCGCAGGCGCGGCTAGTTCGGGCGGTGCTGGCCGACGTGGACGAGGCGCTGGATGCTCCGGAACCTGCTCGCGCAAAAGGTCCGAGACGACCGCCCCGAGGAGGCCGCGGACCGCGGCCTCCTCGGGGCGGTCGTGAACCTCAGGAGCCCGCTGCCCGGCACGGGCGCGGCTCAGGTGGCTCAATCTGTTGCGATGATCTCGACATTGGCGCGGGGGACGGTGACCGTCGCGGCGCCGTCCCCGGTAAGGCGGGCTTCGAGCACACGCACGACCGCGCCCGATCCGATCTTGACCAGCTCGGGGGGGAGGGCGGTGACCGTCGCCAGCTTGCCGAAATAGGGCTCGCGGATGATACGGATCGAGGTGCCGACGCTGAGTGAGAAGTCCTCTTCGTCGCCCGCGACGGGCGAACCGGCGGCGGGAGCAGCCGCCGCTCCCGCCGCCTCCGGCACGATCACTTCGGGCCGGATGACGCCGGCGCGGATCTGGGTCGCCCCCGAGAGCGACGCCTCCCGGCCCTCCAGCGACGACAGCAGCGCGAAGGTGCGGTCGGCCATGGCGATGGTGCCGAAGCCCTCGGTGATGACGAGCGTGAGCGGGATGTCCTCGTGGCCGGTGATGGCGACGCCGATGTCGTAGCCCAGATAGGCGACCAGATCCTTATCCACGATGCCGCCGACGACGATGCCGGTCACGCCCACCTCGTGCGCGCGGCGCAGGGCAGCCCCGGAGATGTTCGAGCCGCCGACGATGATCTTGCCGGCCAGGTCGGGCGTGATGTCGGCTTCGGTCAGCGGGGCGTCGGGTCGGGGCGAGACGCGCTTCAGGGGCGCGCGCCGCTCGCCCCCGATGCCGAAGATGCCCTGGATGTACGCCCCGCGCACCTCGATGACCACGCCCTCGCCGGGAAGTACCTCGGCGACGCGGCCGGGCACGTAGGCGGCGACCTCGACGGGGATCGGCGCCTGGCGGATGCCGACGTTGCCGCTGACGGGGGAGATGATCTCGACGGTGCCCGCGGTGGGGGACTTGCAGTCGGTCTTGAACAGGCCGAACATGCCCTTGGTCTGTGCGATCAACTGGTCGCGCTCCACGTGGTCGCCGACCGCGATCCGGAGCGCGCCGGGCACGTCGCCGGGCTCGACGCCCAGCAGGGAGGCGACCTTGACCGTCTGCATCACCCCCGGTAGCTCTGCGCGCGCCACCACCGTGTCGGGTGTGACGAAGTCACCCTCGTGCACCGGAACGCTGCCTTTGAGCGGCAGACGGCGCGTCTTGTGTATCGTCGTGCGCGGGCTGACCGTCAGCCCCGGTGTATAAGCGCTACCCAATGCGGCTCCTTACGGGTGTTTGCGGCACCAGACGAGATAGTGGTACAGAAGCGACCCGGTGTGCTGCCGGATGTCGATGTGCGGCCTCAGGAGCGCGTCCAACTCATCCCAGGTCGAGCGAAAAAAATAGATGCCGCCGTCATGGTGGCCTTCTTTGGCGGACAGGAGCGAGAGCGGCGGCCCCCAACGGTACGCGGATAGGGCAAGGCGCCCGCCCAGGACCCTCGGTTTCAGCGTGCGCGCCATCTCCGCGACGGCGCGCGCCCGCGCTTCGGGCGTCGGGACGTGCTCCAGCACCTGGAAGGAACCCACGCGGTCGAAGACTTCGCTCCGGAGCGGCAGGTGGGAAAGGTCCGCTTGTACGAAGAGCACCCGCGCGGCAAGCCCCGGCGACAGCTTCGCGCGCGCCGCGCGCAGCGACGCGAACGACAGGTCGGCGCAGACCAGGGCGCGCGCCCGCTCGGCGAACGCGGGCGTCATACGGCCGGTGCCACAGCCGGCCTCCAGCATCACGGAGTCCGGCTCGATCTGGAGGTAGCGCAGCGTCAGCGGGATCTCGGGCAGGGAGAACAGGCGAAGGCCGAGCATCCGGTCGTAGTCCGCCACCTGCGCGTCGCGGGCGGCCATCTCCCGCCGCTTCTGGCCGAACTCGTGGCCGCCCCCGCTCCCAAAAATGGGGGGGCCGGAGTCGCCAACGACGTCGCTCCCTCGGCCCTCCCCATTGTTGGGGGCGGCCAGTCCCGCGGGCAGGAGGCAGGGGACGCCTTCGCACACGGGGAAGCTGCGGCCGCACGTGGCGCAGGTCAGCGCCGCTTCTTCGGCCAGCCCATCCCATCCGTCCAAAGCCCCCCCATCGTCCGGACAGGCAAGCAGGGTGAGCAGTTCGTCGCGCGCGGAAGGGGCGTCCGATGGGGTGACAATCACGGACGGTATTGTACCGCAGAGGGCGCAGGAGCGTCAAACCGCGACGGGTCAGCCGAGGATGGAATAACCGCCGTCCACCGGGATCGCCGTCCCGGTCACGAAATCGGAGGCGGCGCCGGCGAGGAACACGGCGATGCCGGCGAAGTCGTCCGGGTTGCCCCAGCGCCCGGACGGGCTGCGGGCGAGCACGCGCTCGTGCAGCCCGGGGACGTCCCGCCGGGCCTGCTGCGTCAGGTCGGTCTCGATCCACCCGGGCAGCACGGCGTTGACCTGGATGTTGTCGGGCGCCCACGAAGCCGCCAGCGACTTGGTGAGCTGGACGATGCCGCCTTTGCTGGCCCCGTAGGCGGGCGCGAAGGGCAGTCCGAAGATCGACAGCATCGAGCCGATGTTGATGATCTTGCCGCCCCCGGCGCGCTGCAGGTGCGGATGCACCGCACGGGCGCAGAGGAACGCGCTCGTCAGGTTGGTGTCGAGGACCGCGCGCCACTCGGAAAGGTCCAGGTCATGCGCCGGCTTGCGGATGTTGATTCCCGCGTTGTTCACGAGGATGTCGATCCGGCCGCATTGGTCGGCGGCCTCTCGGGCGAGGGCTTCGACCGACATTTCGTCCGTCACATCGACCCGGACGGCGAGCGGCCCCGCGCCGCCGAGCGCTTCGAGTTCGCGGACGGCGGCCTCCGATTTTTCCGTGTCGCGGGCGGCGATGACGATCCGCGCCCCCGCTCTCGCCAGCCCGCGCGCCATCCCCAGGCCGATGCCGCCGTTGCCGCCGGTGACGATGGCCACCTTGCCCTTCAGGTCGAACATACGGTCTGCTCCCGTCTCGCGCCGTGGCGCCAGGATCACGCTTCGGGTTCAGCGGTCTCCAAAACCGCCGCCCCATCGTCGGGCTCGTCCTCGCGCCGGTGCACCTCGTCGTCGAAGGCCTCCCAGACCGCCGCGGGCGACGGCTGGCACCCCGCGAGGAAATCTGTCACCGCGCTCTCGGCAACGGCCTGGGGCACGAAGCATGCGGCCAGGAAGTACTGGGTTTCCCCCTCGATCCAATGCTCGACCCAGCCGCTACGGTCTCCCGCCGGATCCACGGCAGCGAGATTTTGCCTGGGCTCGCTGAAGTCGGTGTGTTCGAGGTACCAGCCCCGGCGCGGGTGGCGGAGGAAAATGAGCCAGCACTCCGGCGGGCCGCCCCGCCGGAGCATTCCCATCGGCGAGTACGGTCCCCAGTATTCCTCGTCGTCCTTCCGCATCCAGCCGATCACCTGGTCGGCGGTGGCGTTCTCGGCGGCGTCGCCCGACGGCTCGACGTAAACTACGGTCCCCATTCGCGCTCCCTCTAAGCTCCGGCAGGGCGCGCAGGCGCCGCCGCGGTTCGGAAGATTTCGGCGGCGCCGGGCGGTTCCCCTCCGGGCTGGACGACAAAAAGGGCGGCGAAAAGTGTTCTCGCCGCCCTTGGGGATGCCGCGCCGGACGTTTGCGTTACCGCGCGTACTCCTCTTCACGCTTCTCGGCCCGGCGGCGCATCTTGGCGTCGAGTTCCTTTTTGCGCATGCGGACGCTGCGCGGGGTGACCTCCAGCAGCTCGTCGTTGCCGATGTATTCCAGACAGTTGTCCAGGCTCATGTCGATCGGGCGCGTCAGGCGCACGGCGATGTCGGACGTGGACGAGCGGATGTTGGTCAGGTGCTTGGTCTTGGCGACGTTCACCTCCAGGTCCGATTCGCGCTGGTGCTTGCCGACAATCATGCCCTCGTAGACCTCGGTGTTCGGCCCGATGAACAGCTCGCCGCGCTCTTCGGCATTCGCCAAACCGAACGGCGTGGCGACCCCGGTGTCGGAGGCGATCAGCGAGCCCATGCGCTTGTTGCCGACATCGCCGGCCCACGGGCGGTAGCCCTCGAACAGGGTGTGCATGATGGCCGTGCCGCGCGTGATCGTGAGCAAGCGCGAGCGGAAGCCGAGCAGGCCGCGCGTCGGGATCACGAACTCCATCCGGGTCCCACCGCGCTCCCCGGCCCGCAGATCGACCATCTCGCCGCGCCGGCTGCCCAGCGCCTCGACGACGGCGCCCTGGTACTGCTCGTCCACGGTGATGTAGACGCGCTCGTACGGCTCCTCGCGGCCCTCCGGCCCCTGGCGCACGATGACTTCGGGCTGCGACACCTGCAGCTCGTAGCCCTCGCGGCGCATGGCCTCGATCAGGACGGCCAGGTGCAGCTCGCCGCGCCCGAAGACCAGGAACGCGTCCGGCGAGTCGGTCTCCTGGACGCGCAGGCTGACGTTGGTCTCCAGCTCCTTCATCAGCCGCTCACGCAGGCGGCGCGACGTCGAATATTGACCTTCGCGGCCCGCGAACGGCGAGTTGTTGACCGAGAACGTCATCTGCAGCGTGGGCTCGTCCACGTGCGGCGCGGGGAGCGGCTGCGGGCTGTCACCCGTCGCGACGGTCTCGCCGATGGTGATCTCGGGCAGGCCCGTGACCACGATGATGTCGCCGGCCTGCGCGGTCTCGGCCGGCACGCGCTTCAGGCCCTCGTACACGAACACGCCCTGGGCGCGGCCCGCGTAGCTGGACCCGTCGCGGCGGAAGACGGTCACGTTCTGGTTCGGCCGCAGCGCCCCGGCGAACATCTTGCCGATGCCCAGGCGGCCCATATACGGGTCGGCGTCGATCGTCGAGATCAGCGCCTGGGCGGGCGCGTCCGGCCCGGCCACCGTCCGGGGTTCCGGGATGTGCTTCAGGATCGTGTCGAAGAGCGGGCGCAGGTCGGTCATGGGCCGGTCGAGGTCGAGCGTGGCGCGGCCTTCGAGCGCGTTGGTGTAGACGACGGGGAAGTCGAGCTGCTCGTCGTTGGCGCCCAGCGCGGCGAACAGGTCGAACGTCTCGTTGACCACGTAGTCCGGGCGCGCGTCGGCCCGGTCGATCTTGTTGACGACCACGACGGCCTTGTGGCCGGCCTGGAGCGC
>CADCTO010000454.1 GCA_902805585.1 uncultured Armatimonadota bacterium
GTCGTCGGCGTGGGCGGTGGACGGTGCGAGGACCGAGGGCTGTCCCACCGCGGCAAGATCGTCCGTCCCCGGCGACGATGCAGCCGAGACGGATGTCGCGGGGGACCGCGTTTCCGGCGACGTTGCGGCGGACGCTGCGGGAGCGGCGGGCGCATGGCCGGGGGAAAACACGATCTGTGGCACCGGCATGCCCATCCGCTGGAGCGCTGCCCGGGCCTGCACGGCCATCGAGCCGTGCGGGAAGCGGCGCAGCATCTCGCCGTAGATCTTCGCCGCCTGCGCGCGATCCGGCGACGTCTGCTCGTACAAACGCGCCAGGCGGAACAGCGCCATTTCGGCCTCCGAGTTGGCCGGCGCGACCTCGGCGATCCGCTGGTACAACCGGGCCGCCGTCTCGTAGGCGCCCGCCGCTTCGACCCGTGAGGCGAGGCGCAGGTAGAAGATCGGCTCCAGCAGGCCCGCTTCCGCGGGAACGTTCAGCGCGAGCACGGCGAGCGTCTCCGGGTCGGCCTTCTCCATAAGGAGCCGTTCGTTCCGGCGCAGGGCGTTCAGACACTTCCCGCCACCGGTGCCGTCGATCTGCCGGAGGGCCTTGTTGCAGTAGGCCAGCACGAGACGGACGTCCTCGGCCGGATGCTCCATCAGGGCTTCCAGTTCGTGGTAGGCGAGGATGCTGTAGTCGCCGTGCACGTCGGAGCGCATGGCCTGCGCTTCGGAAAAATCTTCGCTGTCGCGCTTCGCACGCAGGGCGAGCACCGCCCCCAGGCCGATTCCGCAGCCGCCCAGGTGCGCGAAATGGGCGATCCCGTCCATTCCGCCGAACAGGAACCCGTTGAGCAGGTCGAAACCGGCGTACATCAGGATGACCCACTGCGCGTGCCACTCGACGATGCCGACCTTGAACCGGCTGGCGACGAAGATGCGGATGGTCGAGAAGGGGAACATGTAGAGGTACGCGCCCGCGAGCCCCATTATCGCGCCCGATGCACCGAGGCCGTAGCGGTCGGGGTGCATGTAGCCGATCACGATGTCCTCAAGAAAGGTGCCGGCCAGGCCCGCGAGCAGGTAGACCCCCGTAAACTTGAGGGGCCGCAACCGGCCTTCCACGGACGCCCCGAAGATCCACAGGAACAGCATGTTGCCGACGAGGTGCATCAGGTCGCCGTGCAGGAACATCGAGGTCAGCAGGCGCAGGAAGCTCCACTCGTTGTGCGAGATGGCGAAGTCCTTGACCACACTCTCGCGGACGAACAGGAAGTAGTGGCTGGTGGCCGCGAAGATGAGGATGTTGGCGACGAGGAGGCCGAGCGTGACGTAGGGATAACGCTCCGGCGGGTTCTTGGCGCGGTACGGGATGAACAACATCGTTGTGTGTCTCCTTACATCGGGGACGACGTCGTGCGAGGCAGTTCGATTATAGCGGCTGACCGACGAGAATGCAATGGGCAGGTCGTAAACGGCAGTAACGGGGGGTGTTCAGGGACGGCGGGCGAAGATCGCCGCCCATTCCCCTTCGGATGCCGTCGCTTCGACGGCGAAACCGGAGGCCTGGAGCCCCCGACGCACGTCCTCGGCGCGGGAGTCGATGATGCCGGACGCGATCAGGAGGCCGCCGGGGGGCAGGGCCGAGAGTAAGGCGGGCGCCATGCCGAGGATGACGTCGGCCAGGATGTTGGCGACGACGATGTCGAACGTGCCGCGTGGGGGGGCGTCCGCCTCGGCGACGTCAACGACGCCATGAACGGCGTTCAGGTCGACGTTCTCGCGGGCGATGCGCACCGCCAGGGGATCGACGTCCACGGCGGAAACGCGGGCGGCGCCGAGCAGCGCCGCCGCCACCGCCAGGATGCCCGAGCCGGTCCCGACATCGGCGACGTGCGCGCCGGGCGTGACGCGGGTCTCGAGCGCCCGCAGGCAGAGCCGTGTGGTGGCGTGCAGGCCGGTGCCGAACGCCATGCCGGGGTCGATGTGGATCACCACGTCCCCGGGTTCGGCCTCCCACGGTTCCCACGTCGGCTTGACGACGAGACGCTCGCCGATGCGCTGGGGCTTGAAGAACTGCTTCCAGGCGTTCGCCCAGTCCGCCTCCTCGACGAAGCGGATGGTGATCTCGGGGGAAACGTCGCGGACGCCGGCGGCGGGCAGACCGCGCAGCGCGTCCCGAAGACCGTTCAGGGTCGCCTCAAGCCGCTCATCCACGGGCAAGTAGCCGGAAACCGCCGCGGGCGTGGTGCTGTAGCCCTGGCAGCCGGCCACCTCCGTCAGGAGCGCGCCCACGGTCTCCTGCGAGTCCCCCCGCGCCTCGACGGCTATCTCGGCCCAGCGCACCGGCTCATTCCCCGACGACGGCTTCTTTGATGCGCTCG
Source organism: uncultured Armatimonadota bacterium (assembly GCA_902805585.1). Taxonomy (GTDB): domain Bacteria; phylum Armatimonadota; class Armatimonadia; order Armatimonadales; family Armatimonadaceae; genus CADCTO01. Next base: position 2,367 of record CADCTO010000454.1, read on the forward strand.
AACAGGCCCTTGTGCTCGTGGGTCGGCTTCTCGCCGCGCAGTCCGGCGAGCTGCCGGAGGAGCTTCTTCTCTTCCTCGGACAGTCGTGTCGGGACATCCACCTTGACCGCGACGTGCAGGTCGCCCTTGCCGCCGCGCCCGCCGACGTCGGGCATGCCCTGCCCGCGCAGGCGGAATACGGACCCGGTCTGTGTCCCTTCGGGAACGGTGATCGTCCCCTTTTCGCCGCTCAGGGTCGGGACCGACACCTCGTCGCCCAGGGCCGCCTGCGTGTAGGAGATGGGGATCTCGACGTACAGGTCCTGGTCCTGGCGCTCGAACAGCGGGTGCTTCTTGACGTGGAAGAAGACGTACAGGTCGCCGGGGGGGCCGCCCAGGGCGCCGCTCTCGCCCTCACCCGGGTACTGGAAGCGCATCCCGTCGTCCACGCCGGCCCGGACGTTGATCGTGAACTCGCGGATCTTGCGCGCACGGCCCTGGCCCTGGCAGGTGGGGCAGGGCGACGGGACCGTTCGGCCCGTCCCGCCGCAGCGGGCGCAGGGCGCCATGGTCGAGAACGTGCCCAGGATCGTGTTCTGCGTGTGGCGGATCTGGCCCTGCCCGCCGCACCCGGTACAGGTGATCGGCTTGGTCCCGGGCGCGGCGCCGGAGCCGGCGCAGGTCTCGCACGTCTCGATGCGCTGCAGGCGGACGGCCTTCTCGACGCCCGTGTACGCCTCTTCCAGGGTCACTTCCAGGTCGTAGCGCAGGTCCGCGCCGCGCTGGGCGCCGCCGCGCCCGCGCCCGCCCTGGGCCCCGTTGAAGAAGATGTCGAAGATGTCGCCGAACCCGCCGAAGCCCTCGAAACCCGGCCCGCCGCCGGGCCCGCCGCCGTTCAGCGCCTCGTGGCCGTAACGGTCATAGACCTGGCGCTTGTCCTTATCGGAAAGCACCTCGTAGGCCTCGGCGACCTCTTTGAACTTTTCCTCGGCCTCGTGGTTGCCGGGGTTGACGTCCGGGTGGTATTTGCGCGCGAGCTTGCGGTAGGCGGATTTGATCGCGCTCTCGTCCGCTTCGCGGTCAAGCTCCAGCACCTCGTAATAGTCGCGCTTCGTAGGCATAGATCTATGGATACTCCCGGCCCCCACCCCCGGCCCCTCCCCCGAAGCGGGAGAGGGGAGCGGCTACGATGCCGTTCCCTGTACGGCGCGGAGCAGCAGTCATGCCCGCTTCGTCCTCCCCTCCCCCGCTTCGGGGGAGGGGCCGGGGGTGGGGGCTCCTACCGTTCCTCGCGGAACTCGCCTTCCAGAACGTCCCCGTCTTCGCGCGCGCCGCCGGTGGCCGCGCCCGCCGGTTCACCGCGGTCCCCGGCGCCGTCGAACTGGGTGGTGCGGTCGTCGGGCGCGGCCTGGTAGCCGTTTCCGTCCGCGGCGGCGCCCGCCGACGCCGACGGGTCACCGGCCGAGGCGGCGGTCTGCTGGTACAGGGCGGACGAGACGGCGTAGACGGCCTGCGTCAGCGCCTCCGTGCGGCTCTGGATCGCGTCCGCGTCCTGTCCGTCGAGCGCCGTGCGCAGGGCGGAGGCCGCGTCGCGGGCGGGCGCGATCAGGCCCGCCTCGACCTTGCCCTCGGCTTCGGTCAGCGTCTTTTCCGCGTTGTACAGGAGCGAGTCGGCGCGGTTGCGGACCTCCTGCTGCTCCTTGAGCTTGCGGTCCTCGTCGGCGTGCAGCTCGGCGTCCCGCACCATGCGGTTGATCTCGTCCTTGGACAGCCCGGAAGAGGCGGTGATCGTGATGCGCTGCTCCCGGCCCGTCGCCTGGTCCTTGGCGTGGACGTTGACGATGCCGTTGGCGTCGATGTCGAAGGTCACCTCGACCTTGGGCACGCCGCGCGGCGCGGGCGGAATGCCGGAAAGCTGGAACCGGCCCAGCGTCTTGTTCCCGGAGGCGAATTCGCGCTCCCCCTGGAGCACGTGGATGTCGACGGCGCTCTGGCCGTCGGCCGCCGTGGTGAACACTTCGGACTTGGACGTCGGGATCGTGGTGTTGCGCGGGATCAGCTTGGTCATCACGCCGCCCAGGGTCTCGATGCCCAGGCTCAGCGGGGTGACGTCGAGGAGCACGATGTCGCGCACCTCGCCGCCCAGGACGCCGGCCTGGATCGCCGCGCCCAGGGCGACGACCTCGTCCGGGTTCATCCCTTTGTGCGGCTCCTTGTCGAACATCTCGCGCACCATGTCCTGCACGGCCGGCATGCGCGTGGAGCCGCCGACCAGCAGCACCTTGTCGATGTCTTTCGTTTCGAGCCGCGCGTCGGCCAGCGCCTGCTTGGTCGGGCCCAGCATCTTCTCGCGCAGGTCGTCGGTCATCGCCTCGAACTGGGCGCGGGTGATGGTCAGGTCCAGGTGGACGGGGCCGTCGGCGGTGGTGGAGATGAACGGCAGGTTGACGTTCGTGGTGACCACGCTCGATAGCTCGACCTTGGCCTTCTCCGAAGCCTCCTTCAGACGCTGCGTCGCCATCTTGTCCTTGCGCAGGTCGACGCCGGTCTCCTTCTGGAACTCGGTCGCCAGATGGTTGATGACGCGCTCGTCCCAGTCGTCGCCGCCCAGGTGCGTGTCGCCGTTGGTCGATTTGACCTCGAACACGCCGTCGCCCAGCTCCAGGATCGACACGTCGAACGTGCCGCCCCCCAGGTCCCAGACCAGGACCGTGTGGACGGCCTCCTTGTCCATGCCGTAGGCGAGCGCCGCGGCCGTCGGCTCGTTGATGATGCGCAGCACCTCAAGTCCGGCGATCTGGCCCGCGTCCTT
>CADCTO010000455.1 GCA_902805585.1 uncultured Armatimonadota bacterium
AGCGCGGCGGCAGGAGGAAATAATCGACCACCGAGATGGCGAGCAGCGTCGTGAACAGCCCCAGCCGCAGCCCCCAACCGCCGGCGATGCCGGCGACCGCGGCGAGATAAAAGATGGTGTAGGGGCGAAAGTTCGTGCCGCTGCGCAACAGTTCGAGCACGACCGTGATCAAAGCGACCGCCCCGAGTGACAGAAAGAGGCCGACGAGAGGGTGGCGCCAGCCGGCGGCGGCAGTCGGCGGGGGCAGGATCTCGGATGACGAGGTGAGCAGGGAAGCACTCCTTTCATCCGGTCGCGAGCGCAGCGAACGAATCCGGGGTGGGACCCGCCGCCGGGAAAGCGGGCCGGGGAGCCTCGCGCCAGGCTCCCCGGCCCGCCTGAACCCATGGATCAGGCGGACGCGGCTCCTTTCACCGCTTCGACGATGTGACGCGCGGAGATGCCGTAGTGGTCCAGGAGTTCGTCCGGCTTGCCCGAGCGGGGCATCTCGCGCACGGCCAGGTGCGTGATGCGGGGGACCGACCCGCCGTCGCCGGCCAGCGCCGCGAGCACGGCGTCGTACAGACCGCCCTCCGCCCAGTGGTCCTCGACCACCACCAGGTGGCCGGTCTCGTCGGCCGCCCGGCGCAGGGCGGCGGTGTCTATGGGCTTGACCGAGTACAGGTCGATGACGCGCACGGACGTGCCATCGCCCGCCAGACTATCGGCGGCTTTGAGCGCCTCGTGCAGCGTGATGCCGGCGCCGATCACGGTCGCACGGTCCGAGCCCGACGAACGGAGGGTCTTGGACCCGCCGACGGGGAACGTCTCGTCCGGGCCGTACAGGATCGGGGTCTTCTCCCGCGTGGAGCGCAGGTAGGAGATGCCCTCCAGGTCGGCCATGGCGGCGACGAGGTGGACCGTGGAAACCGCGTCCGACGGGTACAGCACCGTGCTGCCGCACACGGCCCGGAACATGGCCAGGTCCTCCAGCGCCATCTGGGACGGGCCGTCCTCGCCGATGGAGATGCCGGCGTGCGAGCCGCACAGGCGCAGGTCCGCCCGCGAAACCGCGGCCATCCGGATCTGGTCGTAGGCGCGCGTCAAAAAGGCCGCGAAGGTCGAGGCGAACGCGACCCGGCCCCGCACCCCCATGCCCTGCGCGGCGCTCACGAGCTGCTGCTCGGCGATGTACATCTCGAAAAAGCGGTCCGGGTACGCCTTCTTGAAGACGTCGGCGAACGTCGAGTTGGACACCTCGCCGTCCAGCACGACGACGTCGGGCCGCGCCGCGCCCAGCGCCTTGAGCGCGTCGCCGTACGCCTGGCGCGTCGCCACGTCCTTGCCCTTCTCGTAGGCCGGCGCCTGGAACGGCGTGGCCGCGGGAAGCGGCTCGGGCTGGCGGTCTTCCGGCTTCCGGGGCTTGACGATCAGGCCGGTGGGCGCGTTCAGCTCGGCGTACGCCTTTTCGGCCTCTTCCGCCTTGAGCGCCTTGCCGTGCCAGCCTTCGATGTCGGCCAGCAGCGTGAAGCCGTGCCCCTTCTGCGTTTTGGCGATGATGCAGACCGGGCGGCTCGCGCCCACGGCCTCCTTGTAGGCCGCGTCGATGGCCGCGCAGTCGTGGCCGTCGATCACGAGGGCGTGCCAGCCGAACGCTTCGGCCCGCGCCTGGTAGATCTCGGTGTGGTAGCCGAGCGCGGTCGGGCCGCGCTGCCCCAGCCGGTTCACGTCGATGATCGCGATCAGGTTGTCCAGCTCGTAGTGCGAGGCCGTCGAGAACGCCTCCCAGATCGAGCCTTCGGCCATCTCGGAGTCGCCCAGCACCACCCACACCTTGTAGGGAAGCTTCTCCAGGTACTTGCCCGCCAGGGCGACCCCCACGCCGATGGGAAGCCCCTGCCCCAGCGAGCCGGTCGCCGCGTCCACGTACGGGATCTCGGGCGTCGGGTGCCCTTCGAGCTTGGACCCGAACTGGCGCAGGCTGAGCAGCTCCTCGTCGGTAATCGCGCCGGCCGCTTTGTACATGGCATACAGAACCGGACAGGCGTGGCCCTTGGAGAAGATCAGGTGGTCGTTGTTGGGGTTGTCGGGGTCGTCGTAGTCGTAGCGCAGGTACGACTGCTGGAGTACCGCCATCAGGTCGGCGGCGGACATGCCGGAAGAGGGGTGCCCCGAACCCGCCGCCGTGGTGCAGCGGATGGAATCCGCCCGCAGCATCTGCGACAGGTCGTGCCATGCTTGAACTTGGTCAGCCATTTACATCGGTGTCCTTTGGTTTACGGTTCGTCCGGCGGGCCGGTCCGCGCGGCCTTCAAAGATTTTCGCGCACGAAGGCCAGCACCTCGTCGCCGTGCTGGTCCACCTTCACCCGGGGGAACACCTTGGCGATGCGGCCTTCGCGGTCGATCACGAACGTGGAACGCTCGATCCCCATGCTCTTCTTGCCGTACAGGTTTTTCTCCTTGTACACGCCGTACGCCGCCGCGGTCTTCGCGTCCGTGTCGGCCAGCAGCGGGAACGGCAGGCGGTACTTTTCGGCGAACCGGCGGTGCGAATCCACGTCGTCCAGCGAGATGCCCAGGATCGCGGCGCCGGCGTCCTCGAAGTCGCGGGACATGTCGCGGAACGAGCAGGATTCGGTCGTGCAGCCCGGCGTGTCGTCCTTCGGGTAGAAATACAGCACGACGCTCTGCTTGCCCCGGAAGTCGGACAGGCGGATCGGCGCGTCTCCGGTCTGGGACGGCAGTTCGAAGTCCGGCGCGGGCGCGCCTTCGGCGGGGTGCTCGGTCGGGTTCTCAGAGTTCGTCATCGGTAGAATCCTCTCCCTTGTTGGTGAAGAAGTGGCTGCGGGACGGCGGCTCGGCGGCGACCGGGCGCTTCCCGGTTCCGGTCGGAGGCGGCGGCAGCAGCTTCTGCGACAACAGTGGCAGCCACGCGGGTCGCCCTAATCCGTCCGCGTCCAGGGGACGTCGGGCGTCCCGGCCCGGCGGTTCTCCGCCCGTGCGAGCACGAACAGCAGGTCGGCGAGACGGTTCAGGTAGCGCAGCACCTCGGGGTTGATGTCATCAGGGGACGAACGGAACAGGGCGACCGTGCGGCGTTCGGCCCGGCGCACGATGGTGCGGGCGTGGTGCAGGGCGGCGGCGCCGGGCACGCCGCCGGGGAGGATGAACTGGCGCAACGGCTCGTTCCCGGCGTCCAGCCGGTCGATGGCCTCCTCCAGACCGACCGAATGCCTGGCCTCGACGCGGGGCACGATCGACTTGCCCGCGGCCCCATCGCGTGCGAGCGGCGTCGCCAGGTCCGACCCGGCGACGAACAACTCGCTCTGAAGACGTGCAACGATGTCGCGAATCTCGTTGTCTCTTATTTGTACCGCCGCGACGCCCAGCGCGGCGTTCGCTTCGTCCAGGGTCCCGTAGGCGTCCACGCGCGCGTCGTCCTTGCCGACGCGCGCGCCGCCGTACAGCCCCGTTTCGCCCGTATCCCCGGTGCCGGTGTAGATTTTCATGGGTGGCGCGGCTTGATGCCGGAAAAGTATAGACGACGGGGCGAGCGGCTGTCAAGGGAGCGGGCCGCGACGTGAACAGGAGTCGCCTCCCCGCGCGGCGAATACAGCGCAGGCATTTTGAAAGGACACCCTTACCGCATGATGTTCCGAACCGGCCACCGCGCCGCCTTCCCGGCTGTCGCGGCCCTTGCGGCGGTGACGTCGCCCGCCTCGGCCCAGAGTCCGGCCACCGCCTCCCGACCGCCATCGGATCTGCCCCGCGCCTCTGCGCCTCGGAACGCTTCGAAGCGCGCGGCGGCTCCCAAGCCGGCGACGGTGAAAACGGTGAAGTCGCCCGCGCTCGCCACGGCGGTCACACCGTCGGCACGACCCTCCTCCCCCGCCGCCGCTCCCCCGGCGGGCGCAGCTCCCGAGGCGGGTGCTACGGCTGCCCCCTCTCCCGGCGCAGCCGGCTCGGGCGCGGCGCCGTCCGCGCCCTCCCCCTCGGCGCTTCCGTCGCCCCTGACGCTTGCGGACGCCCTGCGGCTGGCGCTGGCGCTGCAGCCGGACCTCGCCGCCTCGGCCGCCGAGCGCCAGGCGGCCCAGGAGCGCCTGCGCCAGGCCAACGCCCGCTTCCTGCCCACCGTCACCCCCCAGTTCACCTACTTCAACAACTACACCTACGTCGGCGGGCGCCGCTTCGGGACCGGGGCCGACGGGGGCCAGGTCGCGCTCCCCCAGAGCGCAACGCAGGAGGCGCGCGACGGCGACGTGTCGCTGCGCTACCAGCTCTTCGACTCCGGCAGGAGGGGCCTGGCCGCCCGGCAGGCGCGCGCGGGGCTGCGCGCCTCAACCTTCGGCGAGCAGGACGTGCGCCAGTTCGTGATCGCCGCCGTCGCGGACGCCTACTTCGCCGCGCTGCGCAATGCGGCCCTGGTGCGGGTCTCGGAGGCGCAGGTGGCGCGGGCGGAGAACACGCTGGCGGTGATCCGGGCGCAGGTCGAGGCGGGGGCGGCCGCCCGCAAGGACACGCTGCAGGCCGAAGCGGACCTAGCGAATGCCCGGGTGCAGTTGCTGCAGGCCCGGAACAACGCGGACCTGGCGCAGGCCCAGCTCAAGAACGCCATCGGCGTGGTGGGGGGGCAGCGGTTGGCGCTGGCCGACGTGCCCGCCCCCGCCCCCGACGCCCCGGCCACCGCAACCCTGGCGCCGGGGGAGGGGGAAGGTGCGGCGACCCCGCCGCAGGCGCCGCCGGCTCCCGGGGCGGGGGCGGACCCGGCGGGCGGCGACATCGACGCGTTCACGGCGCTGGCGCTGCGGGCGCGCCCCGACGTTGCGCAGGCCCAGCAGGGCGTCGAGATCGACCGGGCGGGGGTGGGGCTCTCGCGCATCGAAGCGGGGGTCCTGGTGACCAGCGACGCGGCGCTCGGCTACCAGTTCTCGCCGGACCGGGGCAACAACCGCGAGATCAGCGCGCAGGTCTCCTACCCGCTCTTCGACGCCGGGCTCTCGCGGGCCCGGGTGCGCGAAAGCCAGGCGGCGGTGCGCGGCAGCGAGGCGCGCGTCGAGTCGCTGCGCCAGCAGGTGGCCGTGGAGGTGGAGCAGGCCTGGCGCGACCTGGCGCAGGCGCGGGCGACCCTGCCCGCGGCCGAGGCGGCGCAGCGGGCGG
>CADCTO010000456.1 GCA_902805585.1 uncultured Armatimonadota bacterium
GCGGGAGAGGGGTGCCCGCCACCGGATCGGGTGCCCTTCGGCGCGAAGCAGCAGAAGAACCGTGCCCCAGGCACCCCTCTCCCGCAGCGCCGGGAGAGGGGACGGGGGTGAGGGCGGTTACGCCCGGTTGCGGCAGCACTTCTTGTACTTCTTGCCGCTGCCGCACGGGCACGGGTCGTTCGGGCCGACCTTCGGGCCGCCCGCCGTCGCCTGTTTCGCGGAGGCGGCCATGGCGGCGAGCAGGACGCCCTGGCCCACGTCGGGGATGGCGGCGCCCTCCGGGATCGGGTTGTAGTCGCCCGTGATGCCGTCCGGGCCGAACTCGCCCAGCGCGTGGTACAGGCTGTTCTCCGGCTCCTCGGATAGCTCGACCGTGGCCATGAAGAGGTTCCGGACCACGTCGCCCTGGATGCCGCCCTGCATCTCCTCGAACAGCTGCAGGGCTTCCTTCTTGTAGGCGACGAGCGGGTCCACCTGGCCGTAGCCGCGCAGGCCGATGCCTTCGCGCAGGTAGTCCATGTTCGCCAGGTGGTAGATCCACGCCTGGTCGATCTGGCGGATCGCGATGTGCCGCTCCACCTCGCGCATGATGTCCGGGCCGAACTCGGCCTCTTTGTCCTCGTACGCCTGTTCGGCGATCTCGTGCAGGCGCTCGACGATCTGGGCCCGCGACAGGGTGTCCAGTTCCGCCGCGTCCTCCATATAACGGACCAGAGGGAACTGCGTGTTCAGGCTCTCGTACAGGCCGCTGCGGTCCCACTCGTCGGACGGCACGCCCTCCGGGCAGTACAGCCCGATGGCCCCGTCGACCGCCCCGTGCAGGTACCCCGACAGCGTGTCGCGCAGGTCGGCGCCCTCCAGGATCTTGCGCCGCTCGCGGTAGATCACGTCGCGCTGGACGTTCATCACGTCGTCGTATTCGAGCACGTGCTTGCGGGCGTCGAAGTTGTGCATCTCGACCTTCTTCTGCGCCCGCTCGATCATCCGCGACAGGATCGGCGTGTCGACCGACTGGTCCTCTTCCCACTGCTTGAGCAGCATCGAGTTGGACCGGTCGCCGAAGACGCGCCACAGGTAGTCCTCCAGCGAGACGTGGAACCGGCTGGCGCCCGGGTCGCCCTGGCGGCCCGACCGGCCGCGGAGCTGGTTGTCGATGCGCCGCGACTCGTGCCGCTCCGTGCCCAGGATGAACAGGCCGCCCAGCGCCCGCACCTCTTCGCGCTCCCGCGCGATGTCGTGGGGTTCCTGCGTCAGCGCGATGGTGCCCGCGCCCGCCGGGCCGAGCGTGTCCGGGTCGGCCACGCCGTCGTTCTTGCCGACCACGTGCCGGACGGCGTTCCTGCCGCCGCGCCGGTAGCTCATGTCCAGCGCCGCGCCCGACAGGCCTTCCTCGTCTTCGCTCTTGTAGTGCGTGCCGCCGAGCAGGATGTCGACGCCGCGGCCCGCCATGTTGGTGGCGATGGTCACGGCCCCCTTGCGCCCCGCCTCGGCGATGATGCGCGCCTCCTGTTCGTGGTACTTGGCGTTCAGGATGTTGTGCAGGATGCCGTGCTCCAGCGCCTCCTTGAGCCGTTCCCGGTCCTCCGGCGCGACCTGCAGGACCGGCAGGTTCGCGATCGCCTCGATGGTCTGCGGGTCCAGCATCTTCAGGCTCACGCCCAGTTCCTTGCCGACGGCCGCCAGTTTGGGGACCGTCAGGTTCCGGTCGGCGTTCTCCGCGTCGATGACCTTGGCGTTCAGGACCCGGCTGATCTCGGCGTAGCGCTCCTTGCTGACCTGCTTGCCCTGCTTCTCCAGCGCGTCCCGCAGCAGGTGGACCGCGCACAGCACCTCCAGCGACTGGAACGTCAGCCGGGCCGAGACGCGTTCGCTCATCTCGATGGAGCGCGTGCCGACCAGGACGGGCTGCTGGCGGCAGTAGAGCTGCAGGATCTCGGTCACGATGCCGCGCAGCTTTGCCTCCTCGGTCTTGTAGATGATGTCCGGCAGGTCCTTGCGGACCATCGGCTTGTTCGTCGGCACCTGGACCACGTCGAGGGCGTAGATCTTGCGGAACTCGTCCTCTTCGGTCTTGGCCGTGCCCGTCATGCCGGCGAGCTTGGCGTACAGGCGGAAGTAGTTCTGGATCGTGATCGTCGCCAGCGTCTGCTGCTCGTTCTCGATCTTGATGCCTTCCTTGGCCTCCACCGCCTGGTGCAGGCCGTCCGACCAGCGCCGCCCGAACATCAGGCGTCCCGTGAACTCGTCGACGATCACGACCTCGGGCTTGCCCTCCTGGTTCTGGCGGACCACGTAGTCCGTGTCCTTCTTGAACACGGCGTGCGCCTTCAGGGCCGCGGTCGCGTACTGCATCTCCTGCAGGTGCTCGGGGTCGGAGATGTTCTCGATGCCCAGCAGCTTCTCGACCTTGGTCAGGCCCCGGTCGGAGAACTGCGCGGATTTGGCCTTCTCGTCGACGGTGTAGTCCTTCTCGTCGGTGGTCGTGTCGTCCTTGTCCTTCTTCTGGTCGCCCTTCTCCAGCTGGCGGACGACGCGGTCCATCTTGTAGTACATGTCCGACGACCGCTCCGCCGTGCCCGAGATGATCAGCGGCGTGCGCGCCTCGTCGATCAGGATCGAGTCGCACTCGTCCACGATGGCGAAGAAGTGGCCGCGCTGGCTCATCTGCTCCAGGCTGGGGGCCATGTTGTCGCGCAGGTAGTCGAAGCCGAACTCGGCGTTGGTGCCGTACGTGATGTCGCACCCGTAGGCTTCGGCGCGGTCGTAGACGGGCCGGGCGTACTTGAAGCGCGGGTCGTGGTCTTCGTACTCGGGGTCGTAGATAAAGGTCCCGCCGCCCTCGCCGGTCTCGGGGGAGTGCCCCTGGAGGATGCCGACGGTCAGGCCGAGCGCGCGGTAGAGCGGCCCCATCCAGATCGCGTCGCGCTTGACCAGGTAGTCGTTCACGGTCACGACGTGGACGCCCTTGCCCGCCAGGGCGTTCAGGTACGTGCCCAGCGTCGCCATCAGGGTCTTGCCCTCGCCGGTCTTCAGCTCGGCGATGCGGCCGTCGTGCTGCACCATGCCGCCGATGAGCTGCACGTCGAAGTGGCGCATCCCGAGCGTCCGGCGCCCGGCCTCGCGGCAGGCCGCGAACGCCTCGGGCAGGACGGAGTCGAGCGCCCTGTTGATGGTGCTGAGCAGCTCTTTGTTGTCCCGGAGCGGCCCGGCGTACTCGTCCAGTTCCGCGCCCACGGCCTCACGCACCCGGGCACGGAACTCCTCGGTCTTGGCCGTCAGTTCCTCGTCGGTCAGCGCCTGGAACTTGGGCTCCAGCGCGTTGATCTGGTCGACGACGCGGCGGTACCGCTTGATGTCACGCTCATTCGCGTCGAAAAGGCTTTGTAAAAATCCCATGGTTATCTGTTTCTCTCGTTGAAAACGCCGATGCGTTAAGATGCCGAGGCGTTGAACCACCTCGCTACAGGGAAGGGCATCACCCGCAAGCGGGTACCCGGCCGGACACTGGAACGGGTCCCGAGCCGCATCGCGTCCGCGGGGAAGCGTTTTCCCGCGGCGAGGCAATTCAATGCCTCGGCAACGGGCGCGGCGGGGCGGGTCCGTTACGAACGAGAAACAGACGGCGGGGCGCGGGAGGGGCGGGGGTGACCGGAGCGCGACGGCAGCGCCTCCTCGAAGACGGGGGCGTGCAGCGCCGAAACGTCGTCGGGCACGAGCACGAGCAGGAGCGCGCGCCGGGGCACCACCAGGGCGACGACGTCGGGATCGGCGTCCAGGCGCAGCGTCAGCGGGCGCTCCGACCGGGCGGCGCGCAGCGCGGCCTCGGCGTCGGCGCGGCGCGCGCCGCGCGGCGCGGCGTCCCCGCCGGACGCGAGCGATGACGTCCCCGACAGCAGCCACGGGGCCTGGGCGAGCGCCTGCACCACCGTCGCCGTCGCCATCGGCGACAGCAGCAGTGTGGACAGCAGAACCGCGCTCCAGCCCCAGACCGGTTTCCGATGGACGATCTTGCTCATACCTGGTTGCCCGTCCATTATACCACGCACGAAGGTGTCGGGTTCCGGGAACAGCCGGCCCACCTGCGGACACCTTTCGCCGCAAGGGGACCCGCTCCCCGAAACCATCAGGACTCGCCTCTCAAACGCCCCGACCCGCCGCCGCTCACGGCCGCGCATCGCGGGCACTGCTTTATTGTCGGTCCTGTCGCGTCTTAACCTTCCCTTAACACGGCGCTCCTCCAGAAAGGGTATAGAAAAATGTCGCCGGTAAATTCACCAGGGGACCCGCAAAGTGCGGAGGCCGCGGATGTCTCGTCGGCCCGCGCCCCCCGTCTATGCCGCGAAGGAGTCGCCCATGTCTCGCCAGATCGCCCCGTTGCTCGCCCTTTTCGGGGCGCTGCCCCTTCTGCTCCCGGTCGCTCGCGCCCAGGAGGCCACGCCGCCGCCCGCGGCGAAAGCGGAATCGTTCGTCGGCAAGGTCGTCGCCGTGGCCGACGGCGACACGATCGACGTGCTCCGGAACGGCGCGCAGGTGCGCGTGCGCCTGATCGCCGTCGACGCGCCCGAGATGCGCCAGGCCTACGGCGAGCGGGCCAAGCAGTTCGCCAGCGGGCTGGCGTTCGGCAAAACCGTCAGAGTGGACGTCAAGGACACCGACCGCTACGGCCGGCTCCTCGGCGTCGTCACCCTGGTCGCCGGCGCGGACACCAAAGCCGTCGGCAAGGAGCTGAACGCCGAGCTGGTGCGCGAGGGGTTCGGCTGGTGGTACTCCTCGTACAACCCCAAGGACACAAAGTACGGCGACCTGGAGGTTGAGGCCCGGTCGGAGAAGCGCGGGCTGTGGAAGGACCAGTACCCCTGCCCGCCGTGGGTCTTCCGCCACCCCGAGTCCGCGGCGGCGACCGGCAGCAAAGCGAAGCGAAGCCGGGCCGCCGCCGCGGACGCCGCCCCCGCCCCCGCCCCCGCGCCCGGCGGGAACGATAACGCCGTCCCGGCGGATACCGGCGCCGTCTCCGACGGCAAAGTGTGGGTGAACACCCGGAGCGGCGTGTACTGGATGCCCGGTACGGAGTTCTACGGCAAGACCAAGCAGGGCAAGTACCTGAGCGAAGAAGAGGCCAAG
>CADCTO010000457.1 GCA_902805585.1 uncultured Armatimonadota bacterium
GGGCGCGCCGGGCGCGACGGCATGCCGTCGACCTGCGCGCTGCTCTACTCGTCCGCGGACGCCTCGAACGTCACGCGCCACCTGCGCGAGGACACGCTGACGCTGGACCACGTCAAGACCGTGTATGGTGCGATCCGGCAGGCCCTCGGCCGGCGCGTCGGCCCCCTCGCCTTCGACGCCCTGGTGCAGGACGCCGGCGGCGACGAGGGCCTGGTGCGGTCCGCCCTGCCGCTGCTGGAAGAGGCCGGCCTGATCGCGCGCCACGTCGACCTGCCGCGCTCCCTGTCTGTCTATCCCGACCTCGTGAACGGCGACGCCGAGCCCGATGCGGAATGGGAAACGTTCGCGGGCGCGATGGGCGGCGGGGGCGAGTTCGACCCGGTCGATCTGGCGCAGCGGACGGGCACGCCGCTTCCCGACCTGGAAGCGCGGCTGCTCCACTTCCAGGAGGCCGGGCATCTGACGTACCGCGCCGGCGGCGGCCGCGAACTGCTGCTGGAGATCGTGCCCGCGCCCGCGGACACGCGGGCGCGCATGGAACAGATCCTGCAGCACCGCGCCCGCGGCGCCAAGGAGCGCGCGGAGGCGATGCTCGCGTACGCCCGCGACGATCGGTGCCGCCACGGCGCCATCGCCCGCTACTTCGGCGACCGCTGGCCCAACCTGCCGTGCGGGTCGTGCGACGTCTGCGCGGGACTGGCCGACAAGAAGCGCGGCAAGGGCGGCGTCCGAACGGCGGTCGTGGTCGGCAATGGCAGCGGCGAGGCGGCCCCGCCCATCGACCCGGCCGAGGCCCCGCTGCACGCGTTGCGCATCGTCGCGGATCTGGCGAGCGGGTACCGACCATGGGCGCTGGGGAAGCCGGGGCTGATGCGGTCGCTGCGGGGGACGCCGGACGCGCCGATCAAAGAGAACCGGACCGGGTCCTTCGGCGCCCTCGCCGGCCTGAAAAAGGCGGACGTGGAGCGCCTGATCGACGCCCTGATCGACCAGGGCTATCTGCGCATGGACGAGGAAGACCAGTACCGGCCGCTCCACCTCACGGGCGAAGGCCGGAACGCCGTCGCGTCGGGCGAGGCCGACATCCAGTGGCGCCTGCCGGTCGCCACGCCGGCCGCCCCGAAGAAGGGCGAGCCGCTGCCCGACGAGGTGGACGCGGGCCTGTACGAGGCGCTGAAATCGTGGCGCCGCGGGGTCGCCGAGCGCGACAACGTGCCGCCGTACGTCGTCTTCGCCGATAAAGTGCTGCTCGCGCTGGCCTCCCGGAAGCCGAGCAACGAGTTCGAGCTGTTGGAGATACCCGGCATCGGCCCGGCGAAGGCGGCCAAATTCGGCGAGGCGGTGCTGGACATGATTCGGGCACAAAGCGAGGCCGCGACGCGTTATTAGGGATGGCGGGGCGGAACACGACGTTCCGCCCCGGTTAATGAAGCCCCGCCGTTCAGGGCGGGGTGAAACAACGGGACGGGGCATCCGCCCGCCGCCATCGAAAGGATTCCGACGCGCCATGCGCTTTCGCAGACAGTTCACCGCCGCCGCCTGCGCGGCGTTCGGCTTCGCCGCATCGCTCACGGCCGTCCCGCCCGTCGCCGCGCAGCAGATCCCCATGCCTCCCGCGCCCAAAAGGACCACGCCGGTCGGACTGCCGCAGGACGCCGGGCCGCACGACTACGCCGCCATCGAATGGTGGTACTTCAACTCGTTCCTGACCACCGAAAGCGGGAAGCGGTACGCGGTCGTCGGGTCGTTCTTTCGCACCGGCGTTTCCGGGAAGAAGGGGCACTACCTGATCTACGCCCTCGCCGATCTCGGCGCGAACACGAAGACCGCGTATTCGGTCATCGACCGGGCGAACCGCGACCTTTTGCTCGGCTACCTCCCGCTCATCGCCTCGATGCGCCCGGACGACCCACGCCCCATGCAGCTATTGGCGCAGCTCCAGAAGAACCGTCTGCCGAAACCGCACCGCCTGTATCCGCAGGCTGCCCGGGTGACGCCGAAGCCGTTTTCCATCGCGTTCGGCAAGAACACGCTGCGGCAGGTCGGCGCCGACGCACGGACGTGGAAGGCGACGCTCCAGGGCGACGACTTCGCCGTCGATCTGACCCTCTCCCAGCCGGACCGGCCCGCGATGCTGGTGGGGGGCACGGGGAAGACCGGGCTGGGCCGCCCGGACGACATGTTCTATGTCTCGCTGACCCGGATGCGGAGCGAGGGCACGCTGACCCGGGGCGGCAAGACGGAGAAGGTGACCGGAGACGGGTGGCTGGACCGGCAGTGGGGGACCTCGTGGGTGGTGCAGGACAACGGCTGGGACTGGTTCGGCCTCCAGCTTTCCGACGGGTCCGACCTGATCGTCTACCGGCTCCGGGACAACAAGACCAGGAAGATCCTGCGCGCCGAGGCGACCCTGCTCGGTCAAGACGGCCGCCAGACCGTGGACCGGTCCGCCACGTTCAAATCGTCCGGCGCCTGGACGGACCCTGTCTCGAAGATCGCGTACCCGCAGACGTGGACGGTGACGCTGCCGAAGACGGGGCACGCGCTCACCATCACGCCGGCGTTCCCGGCGCAGACCATCCCGGTGCTCGGGATCGGGGACGCCATCTGGGAGGGCGTCGTGAACGTTGCGGGCACGGTGAAGGACGGTACATCCATCACCGGGCGTGGGTATATGGAGCTTGTCGGGTATCGGGCCGCGAAGGCTGCGCCCGCGGCCAGAGCGTCCCGGAGCAGATAGGACGCCGCTGCCACAGGAAACCATGTCATTGAACCTGCTGCCGGGGAACTGGGGAAGCCGGGCGCGCACCATCGGGCTGTCGATCCCGTCGCTGTCCGGCGAGGACATCGGCGCGCGGGCCGCCCGCGCGCACGCCGAGGGGTTTTCCGGCCTGGAGCTTCCGGCCACCGGCGAGCCCGGGAAGCTGTACGCGCCGTCGGTCCGCCCCGAGGAGCGGGCGCGCTGGCGCGATTTGCTGGCCCCGTTCCACGCCCTGAGCGCCGTGGCACCCGACAAGAGCGGCTTCGACGTTTCGCTCGTCTCGCCGTCCGCCGTCATCCGCCGGGCGTCGGTCACCGAGATCTGGTCGGTGTGCCGGTTCATCGAGGCGCTGGGCGGGGGCGTGGTGAGCGTCCGCACGGGCTGGCCGCCGGCGCACGTGGAGCCGGAGCGCGCCCGGGGACATCTGGTCGAATGCCTGACGACCCTCGACCGGATGGCGGGCGACCACAACGCGGTGATCGGCCTGGAAGCCGCGGACTACTTCGACGACGCGTCCCGGTTCGACCTGCTGGAAATGGTGCGCCTGCGCCATACCGGTATCACTCTGGACACCCGCCACGTGTCCCTGCTGCGCGACGCCCTGGCAGAGGACGGGGCGGAATCCGTGGTGGGGCGCTTCGCCCGACGGTTCGCGGCGCGCCTGGTCCACGTCCGCGTCCATGCGGACGAGCCCTTCGCGCCCGGTCTGTCCGAAGACGACGTGGCCGACCTGGTAGCCGCGCTCCTGGAGGCGAACTACCGGGGGATGACGTGTCTCGCCTTCGGGGCGGACTTTCCGCCCCGGGAACACCAGGTCCGCGCCCAGCAGCGGGCCGCCTGGGAGAAGCGGATGGTCGGGGCCGCGGATGACCGTTAGCGGGATCGGCGCGTACGAAGAGGCCCGCTCGTTCCTCCGACAGCTCCCGGACGGCGCGCGCGTCGCCGTCGCCTACCACGGGGACGCCGACGGCACGGGGAGCGCTGCACTCGCCGTCCGCTGGCTGGAGCGCACCGGGCGTCAGCCGGCCGCCCTCGCCCCCGGCAAGGGGGAGGACCTGTACGGCGACCCGTTCGCCGACCGGCTCCTCGCCACGCGGCCCGACGCGCTCCTCGTGCTGGACCAGGGGAGCCGTTCCCGGGCGGTCCTTCCCGGCGTGCCGACCCTCGTCGTGGACCACCACGACGCGCCTGCCGAAGGCGTTCCCGCGGACGTGTACCTGAGCGGTCTGAACGAGATCCCGATCCCGTCGGCCGCGCTGATGACCTGGCGCCTCCTCGCGCCGCTCGCGGCGGACCTGTCCGACGTCGATTGGTACGGCGTGGTGGGGGCCATCGGTGACTACGGCATCGACGCCCCCTTCCCCGAAGTGGGCAACGCCAAAAAGGCGTACGGGCAGAAGAACCTGTCGGAAACCGTCGCCCTGGTCAACGCCGTCAAGCGCGCGTCCGCCCACGACACGCCCACGTCGCTCGCCGCCCTGCTCGCGGCGCGAGAGCCCGCCGACATCGCCAAAGGCACCGTGCCGCAGTACGCGGCGCTCGCCGCCTGCCGGGCCGAGGTCCAGGCCGAGCGCGCGCGCTGCGCCAGGACCGCGCCCCGTTTTTCGGGCGACTGGGCGCTCCTGCGGTTCGCGTCGCCCTGCCAGATGCACGGCCCGGTCGCCTCGTCCTGGGTGGGCCGGCTGCCCCGGTTCATCGTGCTCGCCGCCAACGACGGCTACACGCCCGGCAACGTCCACTTCTCGGTCCGCACCCGGCGCCCGGACGAGAACCTGCTGCTGCGTCTGCGTGCGCTGCGCGGAGTGGTGGGAGCCCCCGAACTCGGCCAGGGCCACGCGCAGGCCAGCGGCGGCATCCTGCCCCGGCCGCAGTTCGAAAAGCTGCTCCATGCCCTCGGCTTCGCCCCCGCCTGACGACATCGCCCCCGGCCAAGTGTGGTGGTGCGACGGCGTGGCGCTCGGCTTCGAGGCGCACTTCAAGCGGCGGCCCGTGCTCGTGCTTCAGGTCCGCGACGAGGACCGCCTGCTGGTCGCGCCGCTGTCGTCGCGCCGCCGTTACGGCCAGGAGCAAGCCGTGACGCACGAAGGCGGCATCTCGTTCCTCACGGGCCGCGCCGCCGAAGTGCCGCTTGGGGCGCTGCTCACCTCCCTGGGCGCTTGGGACGGCTTCCCGGCGTGGGAAGCGGAGCAGCAGCGCGCGGCGGAAAGCGCCGCGCGTCTGGGAGGCTGGCTCGCCCGCCTCCGCCGGTGGTTTTCGCGGCCCTGAGGCCGCTTTCGCCCGGAATGGCTGTACCGGTACACCACAACGCCCATCGTCGTCAGAAAATAAGGAAAAAAGCG
>CADCTO010000458.1 GCA_902805585.1 uncultured Armatimonadota bacterium
GCCGGGCCGCCCTTGACCAGCGGCATGACGACGACGCCCGTCTCGAACCCGGACAGGCCCAGCGCCAGGCGCGGGAAGACGAGCAGGGCGGCGCCGATCATCAGGAAGGGGTTGGCGTGGCTCCGGAACAGCGCGCTCTTCCAGTCGGACAGAACCGACGGATTCTGCGCGATCTCGGCAAATCCCACGCCCACGACCACCAGGTTCAGGCCGATGTAGAGGGCCACCAGCACGACCGCGATGCCGATCGCCTCGCCGAAGCCCTTCAAAAAGACCGCGCCGAGCAGCGCGACGAGCACGAGCGTGACGGCGACCTCTTTGCCGTGCAGGAAGTGCGGCGCGAAGGGGTTCTCGACGATGTGGGCGGTGGCGTCGGCGGCCGAGAGCGTGATGGTGATGATGAAGCCCGTCGCCGCGAACCCGATCAGGCACAGCACGAACAGCTTGCCTTGCCACCATTTGAGCAGGTGCTCGAGCATCGAGATCGAGCCGTCGCCGTGGGGGCTGGCGCGGGCGACGCGCTTGTACATCGGCAGGGCGCCGAACAGCGTCAGCAGCACCAGGACCAGCGTTGCGACCGGCGAGAGCGCCCCGGCGGCCAATGCCGCGATGCCGGGCTGGTAGCCCAGCGTGGAGAAGTAGTCCACCCCCGTCAGGCACATGACCTGCCACCAGGAGTGCGAATGATGCGTCGTCTCCTTCTCGAAAGGCCCTTCCGGCTCCTGGATGTGGCCTTCGAGGAGCCAGCGCTTGAACGGACTGACGGCGCGGCGTCGGAGAGCGCCCTGCGGGGAAACGTTTGACTGTGCCATGGTCTTCCATGCCGGCGGCTTTGCTCCGCCCGCAATCCATTATAACCGACGCCCACCCGTCTCACATCGGGGCAGCCGCGCTGTTTCCCATTTCCGGGTATCAGAAAGACGGCAAAGGATACGACTCGATGCGATACGACGAGAACGAAGCGCTGCCGCCGGGCATCATCCGGGCCAGGGACACGGGGACCGGCGACAAGGCGGATCGGCCACGACCGGGGGGGTCGGTCCCCCCCGCAGACGCGGCGCCCGTCCCGCTCGCCGCGGGCAACGGAAACGCTGCCGCTACGGGCCGGATCACGGCCATCGAGCCGCAGGCGCGGCGGCAGGGGCGCGTCAACGTGTTCGTGGACGGCGCGTTCGCGCTCGGGCTGTTCGAGGAGGTCTCCCACGCGCTCGGGCTGCACGTCGGGCAGCCGATCACGGCCGCGCGGCTCGAAGAGATCGCGCGCGCCGAAACGCTGCGGCGCGCGCGCGAGGACGCGTACCGGCTGCTCTCGTTCCGGGGGCGCTCCGAAAAGGAGATCGAGGACCGGCTGCGGCGCAAGGGCTACGAGGAGGACGTGATCGCGGCGGTGACGGACTTCCTGCGCGACCACGGGTACCTGGACGACACGACGTTCGCGCGCTCGTGGGTCCAGGCCCGCGGCGGCACGCGGGGCCGGCGAGCGCTCGCCCACGAACTGCGGCAGAAGGGCGTGTCCGCCGAGGTCAGCGCCGAAACTCTGGGCGAGATCAAGACCGACGAGGCGGAACTGGAGGCGGCCCGCAGCGCCGCCGTAAAGAAGGCGGGGGCGCGGCCGGCGGACCAGAGCCGCGAGGCGCGCGCGCGGCTGGCGGGCTTCCTCCAGCGGCGCGGCTTCGGCTGGGACGTGATCCGCCCCGTCCTGGCCGAACTCTACGCCGCCGCCGCGCAGGAAGAAGAGGAGGCGCAGGAAATCGGGGAGTAGACGCTGTATAATGGTACAGGGCCCGGTCGGTATCGCGGGGGCCGCCAGTCAACGGAAAGCGCGCTCTGCCCGCCGATCAGACGTTTCATCATCGTCTGGAGGTGAGGAGAAGCTGAATCATACGCAATGGATCGTTCTGGAGGTGGCGATTTTCGCCGTCTCCCTCGGGGTGGTCGCCTGGCTGTACACGTCCAGAGTCAAGCCCGTCCTTCTGGAAGGGCAGCGGCGTCTGGCGGAGCTGGGCAAACAAAAAGAAGACGCCGAACGGGACATCGAGGCACGACGTAAGGAGGCGCTGGTCGCGGCGAAGGAGGAGGTCTACCGCCTCCGCGCCGAGATGGAGCGCGAGAACCGCGAGAAACGCGCGGAGATCGGCAGGCTGGAGCGACGACTGGCGCAAAAGGAAGAGACGCTGGAACGCCGTTTGGAGGTCCTGGAGCGCCGCGAAGGCACCCTGGGCGAGCGGGAGGTGGAGGCGGACCGGCTTCGGGATGAACTTAAAAACCTGGTGACACGGCAGCGGGGCGAGTTGGAGCGGGTGGCGGGGCTGTCGAATGAAGAGGCGCGGACGCAGGTGCTCAAGGCCGTGGAGGACGAGAGCCGCCACGACGCCGCCCGTTTGATCCGGGACATCGAGGAGAAGGCCAAAGAGGAGGGGGACCGCCGGGCGCGCAACATCGTGACGCTCGCCATCCAGCGCTGCGCGGTGGAGCAGACGACGGAGACGACCGTTTCCGTGGTCCCGCTGCCGTCGGACGACCTGAAGGGGCGCATCATCGGGCGCGAAGGGCGCAACATCCGCACCTTCGAGACGCTGACCGGCGTGGACGTCATCATCGACGACACCCCCGAAGCGGTCGTCGTCTCGTCGTTCGAGCCCGTGCGGCGGGAGATCGCGCGCGTCGCCCTGACCAACCTGGTCGCCGACGGGCGCATCCACCCCGGGCGCATCGAGGAGATGGTCGAGAAGGCGAAGAACGAGATCGAGGCGCTGATGCGGGAAGCGGGGGAGCGGGCCGTCCTGGAGTCCGGCGTGACCGGGCTGCACCCCGAGCTGATCCGGCTGCTCGGGCGCATGCGCTACCGCATGAGCTTCGGGCAGAACATCCTGAACCACTCGATCGAGGTGTCGCACCTGTGCGCCTCGATCGCCGCGGAGTTGGGGGCCAACGTCGAGATCGCCCGCCGGGCGGGTCTCCTGCACGACCTGGGGAAGGTGGACTTCGAGTCCGAACAGCCCCACGCGCTGATCTCGCGCGACCTGATGCTGCGCTACGGCGAGCACGAGGAGGCCGCGCACGCGGCGGGCGCGCACCACAGCGACATCGAGCCGGAAACGGTCGAGGCCGTCCTGGTGATGACGGCCGACGCCATCTCCGCGGCGCGGCCGGGCGCGCGGCGCGAGATGCTGGAGAACTACGTGCGCCGGGTGCAGCGGCTGGAAGCGATCGGAGACACGTTCCCGGGGGTGGAGAAGACCTACGCGGTGCAGGCGGGGCGCGAGATCCGCCTGATGGTGCGGCCGGGCGAGGTGGACGACCTGGCGGCCATCGAGCTGGCGCGGGCGGCCGCCAAGCGGATCGAGGAAGAGATGGCCTCGCAGTACCCGGGGCAGATCAAGGTCACGGTGATTCGGGAAACCCGCGCGGTGGATTACGCGAAGTAGGAAGGAGAGGGATGAGGGGCGAGGGATGCGGGATGAGGTGGGGGCTTGCGTCCCCGGCTCCTTGCCTCATCCCTCTTCCCCCACATCTCATCCCTCACCATGAAGATCATCTTTATCGGCGATATCGTCGGCAAGCCGGGGCGCGACGCGGCCCTGGCGATGGTGCCCATCCTGCGCGCCGAATACGCCCCCGACCTGGTGATCGCCAACGCCGAGAACGCGGCGGGCGGCCTGGGGATCACGCCGGAGATCGGGCGCGCCCTGCTCAAGGGGGGCATGGACGTCCTGACGCTGGGCAACCACACGTGGAGCAAGCGCGACGTCCAGGAGTTCCTGAACCAGGAGGCGCGGGTGCTCCGCCCGGCCAACTACCCGCCCGGTTCGCCGGGACGGGGGTTCGGTCTGTTCAAGACCGCCGGCGGGACGCTCGTCGGCGTGGCGAACCTGATCGGGCGCACCTTCATGGAGCCGCTGGACGACCCGTTCCGCGCCGCCGACGAGATCGTCGGCGCGCTCCGGCCGATGACGCCGGTCCTGTTCCTGGATTTCCACGCCGAGACGACGTCGGAGAAGGGGGCCATGGGGTGGCACTGCGACGGGCGGATTTCGGCCGTCGTCGGCACCCACACGCACGTGCAGACGGCGGACGAGCGCGTTTTGCCCGGGGGGACCGCTTTCATCACCGACGCCGGCATGTGCGGCCCGGAGGATTCCGTCATCGGCATGGACCCGCAGATCGTGCTCCAGCGTTTCCGGACGCAGATGCCGCACAAGTTCGAGGTGGCCGATGGGCCGACGCGGCTTTGCGGCGTGGTGGTAGAGATCGAGGACGCGACCGGCCGCGCGTGCAGGATCGAGCGCATCTCGCGGCTGGCATGAAATCGACATGGTTTGTATCTGAAGACAACGCCCGGAAGAAGCCACAATAGGAACAGGGTGTTGTCGCATGGTGAAAGGAAACGGATTTTAGATATGCACCGGCGCAGCTTCATTACCATAGGACTTGTGGGCGCCTTCGCGGCGCCCGCCCTGTTCGCCTTCGCGCAGGCAGGCACCGTGACCATCCCCGTCTTCGTGGGTGACACCACGAACCTCACGCTGGGCTCATGGGGGAGCGGGAAGGCCGAGCGCAACACGGACGACATCCTTCTCGGGAACAGCTCGATCAAGGTGACGACGCAGGGCCTGTACCAGGGCGCGCGCATCGAATTCAAAACCCCGGTCGACCTGACGCCCGCCTTCAACAACCCGAAGACGTATATGCGCTTCCAGTTCCACTTCACCGGCGCCGGTTCGACGCAGCAGACGTTCGACCCCGCGACCGGCGAGACGCGGGCGGCTTCGGCCGCCCCGTTCGACCACATGCGGTTCCTGCTGACGATGGCCGACGGCTCGCGGCGTGAACTGATCCGCCCGGTGGTCGTGCCGCCGAGCGACGACCCCGATGCCTGGGTGCCGGTCTCGTTCCCGGTGAGCGCGCTGCTGAAGACGCCGGGGGCGCAGACGGCGGCCACGCCCGCGGGGGCGGCGACCGCCGCCCCCGCCGCACCCGCCGCCGCGCCGACGGGTGACGCCGCCAGAGTGGCGCAGATCGCGGTCTTCGGCGACAAATACCAGGAGTTCCAGATCGGCGAGATCAGCGTGATCACCGACGAGACCGA
>CADCTO010000459.1 GCA_902805585.1 uncultured Armatimonadota bacterium
GCGGCTCCGGCAGCCGCAGCGCCGGCACCGGCGGCGCCGAGCGCGGGCGCCGCCGCGCCCGCGCTTTCCCCCAGCCAGCAGCAGGTGCAGCAGGACGTGACGGACTCGCTGCGCAGATACCTGAACCGCGCCAACGTGAGTGTCGTGGTTTACGACCGGCGGCTTCCCAGCGTCCAGCGCGCGGTTTCCGAGGGGACGCTGCGGGCCGAAGACGCCGCCGCCGGCCTCCGGGACACGGATGACACCGCGCGGGCGCAGCGCCTGGCCGATCTCACGGGCGCCACGGGATACGTCACGGCCACGATCGATAACTATAAGTTCGACCCCGCGACGCGCGCGGTCACCTTCACCCTGAGCGTCTCCCACGTCGCGACGGCCTCGGGGGCGAACCTGGGCTCGGCGGCGGCGCCCGGCAGGGGCGAAGCGCCGGCCGATGTCCCGGGCCCGCTCCAGGAGGGTTCCGCCTCCGCCCGTGCCGCCGATACCGCCGCCGACCAGGCCGTGCAAGGTCTCTTCCCGCGCCCCGAACCGGCGACGAAAGACCAGAACAAGCAGCAGCAGCAGCAGCGGTCCGGCAGCGGCGTGCGGATGAACCCCTTCGAGCGCGCGATCCTCCCCGTGCTCGGCGTCGCGCTGGGCATTCTGGTCCTCACCAGCGACTAGCTGCGTCTCCGCCGCGCCCCCGCCTCCTCGAGGAGGCGGGGGCGCGGCGGCCTGTCCCTGACCATCCCGTGACTTTCTGCCTCTCCCTGTGACACCTATGCCACAAAAAACCTCCGCCTTCTTCGTCGTCGGCTCTCGCCGCCGCCGCCGGGCCGTTTCTGTCGGGGGCCGTAGGTGAGGCGCCTCTTCACGGCGGTCACCCTGGGCGGTCTGCTGTCGGCCGTCGCCTCGCAAAGTCAGGCGGCCGCTATCGCCTCGATACAGCTCAGGACGGACCGCGAGACGCTGCTCGCCGACGGCAAAAACGCCGCGATCCTGAGCGCCGAGGTGCGCGACGACCGCGGCAGGGTCGTCCCCGACGGCACGCTCGTGCGCTTTTCCACCACGGCGGGACGCCTGGAAACGGCCACGGCGGGCACCCGCAGCGGCGTGGCGCGCGTCACGCTGATCGCCGCCGACCTGCCGGGCACCGCGCTGGTCACCGCCAACCTGGACGCGAGCGCCGGCCTGGCCGCCCCCGCCCAACTGGTCATCACCTTTTCCAACGACGTCGAGCAGGCCTACCGGGGCAGCAACTGGGCGCAGATCGCCGGCAACGACTACGTCGGCTATGCCGCCGATTTCGGCGTGATCCAGGCCAACGGCAAGGACGGCGGCGCGCGCGTCACGTACCAGGATCTGGAGATCGGGGCGAACGCGCTCCAGGTGAACGTCCGGGACAATACCGTCCGCGCCGAAGGCGGCGTCATTCTGGCGCGCGGCGAGAAGAAGCGGTCCTACAGCAATCTGCGCTACGACCTGAAGACGCGGCAGGGGGTGGGGGAGCGGGACGAAGACGGCCGTCCCGTCCCCGTCGTGGTCCGCGGGCCGGATCTGGAGGAGGAGCGGCCCGAGTCCCCGCCGCCGGACGCGGCCCAGGCCTTCGCGCTCGAAGACATCTCCGGGGCCAGTGTCACCATCGTCGCCAGGGCCATCGCGCTGGAGCCGGACAACCGGCTCCAGTTCCGGCGCGCCACCTTCTACCTGGACGGCGCCAAGACGCTGTCGCTGCCGTTCCACGTGATGACGCTGGGCCAGCAGTCGCTGTTCGCCGAGCAGATCGTCGGGTACGGGCCGCAGGGTTTCTCGGTCGACTTCCCGCTGTACTACGACGTCCGGCCGTCGGCAGTCGGCACGCTGCACGTCCGGCACGGCGCACGGGTCGGGGGCGGGTCGGTCTATTCCGCGCGGCCCGGCTGGACGCTGGACCTGGACCAGGCGTACAACCGCGGGTCCGGCGTGGACGGCCGGTTCGAACTGACCGGGGTGACGCGTCGCGACTGGGGGGCGCGCTGGACCCACGCGCAGCGGCTGGGGGCGGCGACGCGGGGCCAGTTCTACGTGGACTTCCCGAACCACAGCGACCTGTTCGGGAACGCACAGCTCTCGCGCTCCTTTTCCGGTTTTTCCGTGACGATGAACGCGTCGGGCTCGCGCTCGTCGGTGGAAGATGCCGCCGCCGGCAGACGGTCCCTGGGGGACCTCCGCGCGCAGATCTACGCCGAGACCGACGCGCGGCCCGTCGGCGCGATACGCGGGCTGCGTTACAACCTCAGCCTTTCCAGCACCCGCCAGGGTTTCTACGGCCCCGACGCGCCGGGGGCCTACAACCTCCAGACCGCCGGCGTGCGCCTGTCGGCGTCGCCGGTCGCGCTGAACAGGCAGACCTCGTTGCAGCAGTCGTACTCGCTGGGGCAGACCTGGACGCAGGGGGCGAGCGCGGAGCGAAGGAGCGGCGGCGCCTCGGTCCAGGGCACGCTCGCTCTCACGCACCGGATGGGCCGTCTGGGCGCCGGGACGTTGACCTACGACTACGCGCAGACGCCGCAGTTCGCCGACACCTACGGCCGGCACCGTCTGGGCGGCAGCCTCTTCCTGGGCAACGGCGACCGCTGGAACCTGTCGCTGACGGGCTCGCAGTCGCTGGACACGACGTTCGCGACGCTCTACGGCAGTCTGGGGTTCGCCCTGGGCGGGCCGTGGCGGGGCCGCGTCACCCTGTCCACGTCGCGCGTGTCGGGCTTCGGCTACTCCGACCTGGAGTACGCGCTGATACGGCGCATCGGCGGCCGTGACATCTCCGTGTACTACTCCACCAGCCTCCGCCGCGTACAGGTAGACCTGACGGGCGCCCGTTTCTGATTCCCGTGGGTGCGGCCCGGACCCGGATACGGACCCCTGTCGCTTTCGTTGGCGCGCCCGATCGCGGGCCGTCCGGCTTGCCGCGAATGTCGGCCCACGCGTTTAGCCTTCGTGTTGCCCCGGGTAAAAGTCCCTCGCAAAACCCCCCTGCGCGTGCCGCCACCGTTGCGGCACGTCCGCGTGCGGTCGCGACGGCGCCGTCCCCGCGGGGGATCGAAAGGAACCGTCTGCTATGGCCGAAAGTGACATCCGACCTGGCTCCACGACCAGCCATAAACCGGACAGGCAAGTCTACCCGGACGCCGGTCCGGGGGATGACGTCCTTGAAAAGGACCTGACCGAAGAGATGATCCGGCGCCCGACCGAGGCGGACTTCGAGGGGCTGCTGACGCCGGAAGGCAACCTTGGTGACACGGTCAGCACCGGCATCTCCGGCTCGACGACCGCCAGCAACGCTTCCATCGGTGGTACCGAGTAGCAGTGACCGGCACGGCCCGGACGGGCCGTGAAGACAGCAAGGAGACAAACGTGCCAGAGGATCAGACGATTATCATCGGTGGGGGGCCGACCGGTCTTTCCGCGGCCTATCACCTGGACGGGGATTGGACGCTTCTGGAAGGATCGCCCCACCTGGGCGGGTGGGCCAAGAGCATCGTCGCCGACGGCTTCACGTTCGACTACGCCGGGCACATCATCTTCACCAACGACGAGTACGCCAAGGCGCTGTTCAACCTCTTCCTGGGCGACAACATCCACTACCAGGCCCGCGAGGCGTTCATCTATTCCAAGAACACATTTACGCTCTACCCGTACCAGGGCAACACCTTCGGGCTGCCGGACGAGGTGCTCCAGGAGAACATCCTTGGCGCGGTCCAGGCGTACCTGAAGTACCCCGAGGGCTACAAGCCCAAGCACTTCCGCGACTGGATGGACACGTTCGGCGCGGGCATCGCCAACAACTTCCTGGTCCCCTACAACAAGAAGCTGTGGAAGGGCGTGCCGCTCGAAGACATCTCGGTGGACTGGCTGGGCGGTCGCGTGCCGCAGCCCTCGGTCGAGCAGATCATCGACGGGGCGATCAACATCCCCAAGAAGAACATGGGGCCCAACGCCTACTTCGGCTACCCGCTCCGCGGCGGTTTCAACGCCATCATGGACGGGCTCGTGGGTCGGCTCGGGGATTCGGGGCCGCTGCTGATCGACAAAAAAGTGACGCGGGTGCGGCTGAGAGATCGCGTGGTCGAAGTGAACGACGGGGCGGAGGAGTACCCGTTCGAGACGCTGATCAACACGATGTCGCTGCCGCAATTCGTGAACATCATCGACGAGGTGCCGCAGGCGGTACTGGACGCGGCCGGGAAGCTGCGCTGGATCTCGATCCAGTGCGTCAACATCGGCATCGAGAACAACCGGACCGACAAGCACTGGATCTACTACCCGGAAGACGACACGATCTTCCACCGCATCTTCGTGCAGGGCAACGCCAGCCCCTACTGCAAGCCTCACCCGGCGACCTCGGGCTACACCGCCGAGATCAGCTACATCCCGGGGCAGCGGCCGCAGGACGTGCTGGGCGAAGAGGGCCTGGTCCAGCGCGTGATCGCCGACCTGGAACTGGTCGGGCTGAAGCAGCCGGGGGATGCGGTGCTGCACACGTCCATCGTCGATATGCCCGTCGCCTATGTCGTGTACGAGGAGCACCGGAAGCCCACGGTCCAGTACATCAAGACCTGGCTGGAGGATCACGGCATCTACACCGCGGGCCGCTTCGGCGACTGGGAATACTACAACACGGATCACTCGCTGCTGGCGGGTCAGCGGGTCGCGGATCTGGTCAACGCGCACCTGAGCGAGGGCGCCCGGACGGACCTGAAGCGTTCCGCCGCCGAGCGCGTGCGCGAGCAGATGGAGGCCGCTGGCATCACGACCGACCACGCCGACGAATGGGCCAAGGTCGCCGCCGCGCACAAGTCCTGACAGGGGCGTCTTTCGGACCGGGCGGACGCAGGGGGCCGCTTCTACAGCCCGACACGGCTGTAGAGGACTCCCGTGCCCGCCCTTTCCCGTTCGTAGGAGAACACCATGGGCGACAACCAAACGGCGGGCAACCCGCCGGACTACGGCATCCTGGTGCACTGCCACTTGCGCTGGGACTTCGTGTGGCAGCGGCCCCAGCACATCATGAGCCGCCTGTCCAAGTACCACCCGGTACTGTTCCTGGAGGACGCCGCGCCGCTTCCGGCCG
>CADCTO010000460.1 GCA_902805585.1 uncultured Armatimonadota bacterium
CGCGCTGCACCTCCTTTTTGGCCATCTCGTCGTAGTCCTTGCGCGTCTCGTCGATGAAGGACAGCAGGCGCCGGTGCTCCTCCTCGTTCGACGTGTGCTCGTGCAGGCCGTCGCGCAGGGAGCGGAGCGCGTCGATGGGGTTGATGCACGACTTGTTGCCGCGCACGAGGGCCGCCGACAGCCGGTTCATCACGAAGCGCGGCGAGATGCCGTGCATGCCCTCGTCCTGGAACTCGTCGTGCAGCTCGCGCACGTGCTTCTGGTCCCAGTCGCCGACCTGCTTTTCGCCGTCGTAGAGCTTGAGCTTGGTCATCAGCGACAGCCCGGACTTCTTGGACGCCTTCAAGCGCGTCAGGATCGCGAACATCGAGGCCACGCGCAGCGTGTTGGGCGCGATGTGGACGTTGGTCAGGTCCTGGCGCTCGGTCGGGTTCATCTGCGACTGCCCGATCAGCTTGTCGTAGATGCGCATCTCCTGGCTCAGCTTCAGGTTGTACGGGACCTTGACCACGAAGATGCGGTCGATCATGGCCTCGTTCTCTTTGTTGCCGAAGTAGTAGTTGTACTCGTACTCGTTGGTGTGCGCCAGCACGACGACGTCGGCGTAGATCAGGGCGAAGCGGGACGCCTTGATGGTCTGCTCGCCCGCGACGGTGTTCAGCTCGTACAGGAACCGCTTCTCGGCCTTGAGCATCTCGATGAACTCCATCACGCCGCGGTTGGCGATGTTGAGCTCCCCGTCGAAGTTGTAGGCGCGCGGGTCCGACTCCGATCCCAGTTCCGCCAGCGCCTGGATGTTGACGCTGCCGGTCAGCTCGGCCACGTCCTGGGACTTGGGGTCTGCCGGCTTGAAGGTCCCGATGCCCCTGCGCTCGCGCTCGGAAAGGGCGATGCGCTGGACCGGCACCTTGGTGATGTCGCCGCCCCACTCGCGCCCGAGCCGGTAGCGGCAGACCGGGCACAGCTCGCCCTCGATGTAGACGCCGAACTCGCGCTTGAAATCCGCCCGGAGCTCTTCGGCGACCAGGTGCAGCGGCTCCTCGTGCATCGGGCAGCCGACGATGGCGTAGACCGCGCCTTCGTCCGTGCGGGAATAGCGCTCCATGCCCTTCTTGATCAGCGTGACGAGAGTGGACTTGCCGCCCCCGACCGGGCCGACCAGCATCAGGATGCGCTTGCGGATGTCGAGCCGCCGCGAGGCGGGGGAGAAGTACTCCTCGACCAGGTGCGAGAGCGTCCGGTCCAGGCCGAAGATCTCCTGGTCGAAAAACAGGTAGTCCTTGACGGCGTTGCCGTCGATGTCCTCGGCGCCGGCGGCCATGATCATGTCGTAGACGCGCGCGTGCGCCAGGTCGGCGACGCGCGGGTTTTTCCGCACGATCTCCAGGTAGTCCGCGAACGTCCCCTCCCACCGCAGCTTGTCGGCCTGGAGCCGGTGCTCCTCGGCCGCTTTAAGGAAATCCCAGGTCCCCATATGCTTCCTGATGTGCCCTTTCCCGTGCGTAGACTTTCCACGGTCGTGCGCGTGGCGGCTGTGTCGAGACGAAAACAGCCCCGGATGAGTGCCTGCCGAAATCGGCAATCACGCCCGAGGCTGGTGGTCCGCCATCTTTGCCGTATGAACCGGCTGCGCCGCCGTCGCTGAAGGAGTATCGGTGTCTAAGAACCCAGGTGCCCCGGACGCGAAGGTGTAAAAGGTGCGTGTGTCGTGTCGGGGCTGGAGGTCATCCCCGCGACGACGGCCTGGGCGCTTGGCCCCTGCCTTCTGAGGATAGATACGTGCTGGATAACGTGTATTGTACCATAACCGGCCTTCGTGCGTAAAGATTTTTATTCCCTGACACTTAACCGGCATTGTAGACGGCAGGGCCCGGACACTTCGGCCCCGGAGCAGGGTCTTTGGTCCCATTGACGGCGCCCGGCGCGCCTGCTATACTCCCTGCGAAGCAGCGGAAGGGAGGTATCGCGTGGAGCATTCGGCAGGAACGGGGGGCGTCGTCATCTACAACCCGACCGCCGGGCGCGGCCGCGCCGGTTCCCTGCGGGACGAAGCCGAGCGGCACCTGGGCGGGGGCTGGGAGTGGCGGCCCACGCGGAGCGCCGGCCACGCCGTCGAACTGGCTCGCGCCGCCGCCGGGGAGAAGGCGCCCGTAGTCGCCGCCTTCGGCGGGGACGGCACGGTGGGGGACGTCGCCCGCGGCATCCTCGGCTCCGAATCGGCCCTGGGCATCCTGCCCATGGGGACCGGAAACGACGTCGCTCGTAACCTCGGCCTGCCCCTGGAGTTGGGGGAGGCATGCGCGGCGCTTTCGGCCGGCAAGGTGCGGCGCATCGACATGGGCGTGATCAACGGCAAGCCGTTCCTCAACAACGCCGGGGCCGGCTTCGAGGCCCGCGTGATGGAGACCATGAACACGAGCATCCGCTTCACGCGCGGCAAACCCGCTTTCGTACTCGCCATCCTCAAGATGTTCCCGTCGTTCCACGCGTTCCGGCTCGCCATCCGGCGCGACGACGGCCCCGAGGAGGCCTATCCCGCGATGATGCTGTCGGTCCTGAACGGCACGATGTACGGCGCGGGCATGAAGGCGGCGCCGGGCGCCCTGATGGACGACGGCCTGCTGAACGTTCTGGTGATCAAAGCCATGCCCAAACCGAAGCTCCTCGCCCTGTTCCCCAAAGTGATCGCGGGACAGCACGTCGGGCACCCGGCCGTGCAGATGTTCACCGCCAAACGCCTCACGTTCACGTGCGACCCGCCCCAGCCCCTCAACATCGACGGCGACGTGTCCGGCACGACGCCGGTCGAGATCTCGGTCCAGCCCGGCGCCCTCCGGGTCATCGCCGCATGACGGGGAGCCGACACCATGTCGCAACGGCATAACGGCCCCAGCCTCCAGGACCAGTTCAACGACGCCCGGCAGCGCGCCGTGGACATCGCGAGCGAGGTCCAGGAGCGGGCGCGCGAGGCCCAGGAGCGGGCCGTCGAACTCGCCCGCGAACGGGCGCGGGAAGCCCAGGAGCGCGCCCGGCGCGCCGCGGAGCAGCTCCCGCCGGGGCTGCTGGTCCGCCTGCTCTCCTCGCTCGTCGGCATCCCGCTCCTGCTGCTGCTCGTCTTCGCCGAGGGGATCGCGCCCTACACCGCCCTCCCGTTCACGTTCGCCGTCGCCATCTGTGCGTGCGTCGGGGGGTGGGAATACTTCAACGCCGCCCGCCTCCGCGGCTTCCAGCCGACCGACGGGCTGGCGTTCGTGGCGATCGCCCTGCTCCAGTTCGCCGCCTGGGGCTTCACCCGCGCACTGCTGACCGAGTTCCTCCCCGCGCTGCTGGCCCTGCTCACCATCGCCACCCTCATCGCGGAAGTGCTGAGCCACGACCGCGAGCCGGTGGCGAACATCGGGGTCACCTTCCTGGGCGTGATCTACGTCGGCTGGCTCTTCTCGTACCTGATCTTCCTGCGCGCGCTCCCGGGCGAGACGCACGTCTCGGTGTTCGGCTGGCAGCTGCCCGAAACGGCCCGGGGCGCGTGGATCGTTCTGTACGTAATGGCCGTCACCTGGAGCACGGACGCGGGGGCGTACTTCGCCGGCGTGCGCTGGGGCCGCCGTCCGCTCGCGCCGCGCCTGTCGCCCAAGAAGACGGTCGAGGGCAGCATCGGCGGCCTGGTCGCCGCCACGGCCATGTCCTTGGCCTGGGGGGTCTGGATCGGGCTGCCCTGGCACCACTGCCTGCTGCTCGGCCCGGTCCTCGCAATCCTGGCCCAGATCGGCGACCTGTGCGAATCGGCCCTGAAGCGGGACTTTGGTATCAAGGACTTCGGCGCGCTGCTGCCCGGCCACGGCGGCATCCTCGACCGCTTCGACTCGCTCCTCTTCACCGCGCCCTTCGCGTACTACTACTTCCTGTTCGTCGTCGGCCTGCGGTGAAGAAGAGGAGGAACCACCCCGCACGGAGACACAGAAGGGGCATAAGGGAAAAGCGGGGGTTCGGCAAAGGTAGTCCTACCTTTGAAAGTGCTTTATTTCGCGACGTAAAGCGCGCCCCGGGACCGGCAATTGCGTCGCGACGTAAAATCGGACGTTAGGTCGCAGCGAGAGCCATGAGCTTCGACGTCTACCTTCAGTTTTATGAGGAGGGGCAGCCCGCTGGGGTGCCGCATCGGGCGGTGCGGGAAACCCTTGGCGTACCGGCTGAAATGGCCGAAAGTGGCAGTTGGCGCGTGGACTACGATGAATGGAACGGGTGCGATCTGAGCATCCATGCGCTCGCGCCCGACGACGCACTGGTTCATGCCATTACGGTGTCGCGTCCCTGCGGCGACCTGCGCCTTTGGGAAGCACTGTTCCGAGTGATGGGGCTTGGCAACGGCGTTTTCTACTTCCCGGGAAGTGGCCCGCCGATAGTGGTAAAGCCAGCCGCGGAGCGCCATCTGCCGGCGGATATGATGCAGGCTCTGGGCAGACCAGTCTGCGTCCACAATGCCCAGGACATCGTGGAACACGTCCAGACGGCCTAACGATCGCTTGCACCGGACGGGTCCCAACCCGGTTCTTCACTACGCGCCACATCGGGTATAGCCCGGCGGGAGCAGGGGGTTCTTGGCGCCGGGCTTCGCCAGCGTTTTCCTGCGCTATGTTTCATCATCGCGCGCCGCTGAGCTTGCGCGCCAGGCGGCTGCGCGCGGCTTGGCTGCGCGCGACACGAAGGCAATGAATAGAACCGCTACCATCAGGGCTACTCTGAAGTTTTCTCCCGGCGTGCGAATCACGTTAAACAAGGTACTCGAGGTGTCGCTCGATTGTCAACTTTGTAAACGCTTACGTCGAACCGTGATGATGGCGACAGAAAAGAATCAAGTCGCCGCTTCTTATGGGAATGAAACCGTGCACTTATCCGAAGCTGAAAAGCCCGCTGTCTGCACGCCGACGCTTCATGCTTTTCCTGCTCGCGTAGTGCATAAAGAAGTCACTGCTTCACCTGTGCCGGAGCTGATCTTCCACTTCGAATATGAGTTTCAGCCCTTCATGGACCACAAGGGCAGACACGCTTCCGAAACGCCATCCTGGG
>CADCTO010000461.1 GCA_902805585.1 uncultured Armatimonadota bacterium
CACCACCAGATAGTGCGCCCCGGCCCGGATCGCCGCTCCCGGCGTCGCCGTGCGCGCCTGGTCGTGGGACGCGGTTCCCGCGGGCCGCACGCCCGGGATGACCGTGACGAAGTCGGGGCCGCACGCGTCGCCGATGGCGGACACTTCGTGCGGCGACGCGACCACGCCGTCCAGACCCGCCGACTGGCAGAGCCGCGAAAGGTGAATCACCTGCCCCGCCACCTCGCCCGACACGCGCAACTCGTCGTTGAGCGCCCGCTGGTCGATGCTCGTCAGCACGGTCACGCCGATCAGCAGGGGCGGTGCTCCGCCCGCGGCGCCGGCTGCGGCGGCCTCGCGCGCCGCCTCCAGCATCCGCGCGCCGCCGCCCGCGTGGACGTTCACCATCCAGACCCCGCGCCGCGCGGCGGCGCGGACGGCGCCCGCGACGGTGTTGGGGATGTCGTGGAACTTGGCGTCGTAGAAGATGCGCCCGGCGCCCGCGTCGCGGAGCCGGTCGAAGACGTCGAAGCCCGCGGCGTTCACCAGTTCCAGACCGACTTTGAAGCCGCCCACCCGGCCGCCGAGTCGGCGCACCAGGGCGACGGCGGCGTCTGCGGCATCGACATCGAGGGCGACGAGGATCGGGTCGTGCGGGGCAGTCGTGTTCATCGGGAAAAGATCACCTGGGTCGGGTTCGTGTAGAGCATGTCGTGCGGCAGATGTTGGACCGGCAACGACGCGTCCCGGTCCACGTTCGTGAAACGTATCCCGAGAACCTCCACCGGGTTGGCGAACGTGCGCCGGTTCGGGTACCGGGGTGTGAGCATGCCGATATATTCCCGAGCGGGAGCGTGCCCAACCCGCAGCGCGTCGGCGTACTCGAACTCCGACAGCGCGACGGCGGCGGGCGCCGAGCGGAGCAGCAGTCCCGTGTCCCACTCGACCGGGCCGCCCTGCCCGTTGAGGGCCGGGACGAGACGCGGCGCGGTGATGTCCAGCGCGCTTTTCTGCGCGAGGTCCGGGCGTGGGTGAGCAAGTAGCGGCCCGAGCGGCGGGGAGTAGTACCACGGGCCGGTCGGGAATCCGACGGAAGCCACGCCCGCCGACCGCAGGAACGCGGCGGCTCGGTCGCGCGGGTCGGGGCGCGTCATCGTCAGGTTCAGCGCCACGCTGAACAGCAGAGCGTAGCCCGCCGCAACGACGAGTGCCACGGTCTCGACGCGCTGGCGTCTGGCGGAGGCGGGGATGCTAAGCATGGAGCCGACGAGCAGGAGCAGGGGCGGGAGCAACGGCAACGTGTAACGGGCAAACTTGACCTGAGCAAAGCCGATCAGCACGAAGTAGGGAACCGCGAAGGCCAGCAGCAACAGGTCGGCCCGCCGGCGACAGTAATACGCAGAGGCCAGAGCGAACGCGGTGACGAGGAGCAAAGGCCATCCTAGTCCCCAGCGCAGGTTGACGAGAACGTGGTAGACCGGTGCAGGCAGCGTGTCCACGAAGACTAGCCCGTGCCCCCCGCGCACGTGCTGTGCCTCGTACGCGAGACCTGCCAGAAGCCCGTTCGGATTGAGCAGTACCCCCGGGCAGCCGACAACGAACCCGAGAACGGCGGCGGCGACCAGCCGCCCGAGCGACCGGGGAGCGCGCGAGCCACGCAGCCACCAGGCCGCCGCACCCGCCAGCAGGACCAGCCCGGCGTTGTACTTCGCGGCCGCCGCCAGGCCCGACCACAGCCCGGCCCAGAACAGGTCGCGGGTGCGGCCGTTCTCGTCGGCCTTCAGGTGTCGTGCGGCGAAGTACAGCGCGCCCGACAGCCAGAACGTCGCCGGCACGTCCACTGTCGCGAAGTGCCCGTGCTGCACGGCCAGCGGCGCGACCGCGTACAACAGGGCGGCGGCCAGACCCGCGCTTGCGGAATATAGACGCAACCCGGCTCCGTACAGGAACAGGCACGTGCCCGCCCCCAGGAACGCCGTGACGAGCCGCGCCGTCAGCAGCGCCCCGGCCGACGGGATGCCGGGGACCGGCCCGGAAACAAGGAGGCCCGCCGCCTCGCCCGCGTGGAGAAACGCGGCGTTCACCAGCAGCGAGAGCGAGCCGTAGTTATAGAAGCCCGGGTCGAGCAACAGTAGGAACGGGTTCAGCCGGAGCGAAAAGCTCACCACCACGGACTCGTCGGGGTGGTAGGAGAACAGGCGCGACGCGTTCGGAAGCGCCCACGCGATCCCCCAGACCCGCAGCAGCAGCGCCAGCACAGAAACGGCGAGCGCCGCCCGGTGATAGGTCAACGGCGGAGCGGCTGCGGGAAGCGGCGGCGGGGCGGGGGGCGTTGGCGCGGGCGCCGCCGAACGCGTAGCGTGAGGGTTGAGGGTCACGGGTCCGACGGCCGCGCCGTACCGTTCCCCGGGTCCAGCGCGGCCAGACGCCGGTTGACGGCGTCCAGCGTCGCCGCCACCACCGCCCGGTCCGGCCCGGACGTCGCATCGTCCCCGGTCCCGTCGCCGCGCACCAGGGCCGAGCCCGTCAGCAGGTCGTCCCCTTTGTTCCCGGCGAGCGCCACCAGGAGCGTGATGACGCGGCGGCCGTCCATCGGGACGACGCTCAGGTCCAGCAGCCGCAGGCGGCCGCCGGCGGCGGCGCCGGCCGCGTTCTCCACCGCACGCAGCGTCGCCTCCGAAACAAGCCGCGCGCGGTCCGCTGCGGCGAGTGCCCCGTCACCCCCGCCGATGACCGTGGATGTGCCGACCGCCTGACCTTCGTCGCCGCGCTCCAGCGTGACCCGCGCCGCCCAGGTGCCGTCCTCCGGCACGACGCCGCAAGAGGCCACGCGCAGACGGGGACGGACCGGAGGTGCCTGCCCCGGCGCCAGGCTCGCCACCGAGATCTTGTTGCGCAGCAAGGTCAGCCCCCACTGGGCGAGCAGGCAGGACTCGATGTCGCGGACGACCATCTTCGCGGGCCGCCCCGGCTCGGCCACGGCGTGGACGGCGCTGACGCCGCCGTTCGTGTCGTACGCGATGCGCACCGCCACGACGCCGCGCAGACGACGGAGCCCGGCTTCGACCTCTTTTGCGGATACGAATCTCTGGGGAGTCATGGCGGAAAGGGGGAATCCAGCACGCACGGCGGAGCGATACCTGATTATAGCACGGAGGGCGGCATTTGCGCCGTACGGCGCAGGGAGGGGACGCGGGTCGCCGGGTGGAATACTAGGGCGGCGCGTCCGCCGCCGCCCGCAGTCATCCCTCAGGAGCATCCCGCATTGGAACTACGCATCATCGAAGTGTCCCGCATCGTCGAAGACCCCGAGCAGCCGCGCCGCGCCATCGACGAAGAGTCCCTGCGCGGGCTGGCCGACTCGATCCGCCAGCACGGCGTGCTGAACCCCATCACCGTGACGCCGCTGGCGGCCGTGGACGGTTTCCGCATCGTCACCGGCGAGCGCCGGTGGCGCGCCGCCCAGATCGCTGGCCTGTTCGACCTGCCCTGCGTCGTCCGCGAGCCGGACGGCGACGCCGACCCGGCCGCGCGGACCAGCGAGCAGCTCGTCGAAAACCTCCAGCGCGAAGACCTGACGCCGCTCGACCGCGCCCAGGCCATCCGCGCGCTCAAGGAGAGACTGGGGGCGACCAACCGCGAGGTCGCACAGCGCCTCGGCGTCTCCGAGCGCTCGGTCGGCTACCTGCTCGACCTGCTGGAGCTGCCCGAGACCATCGCTGAGCAGATCGTCTCCTCGCCGAACCGGCCCGCCGATGGCAACCTGACCGAGAAGCACGGCCGCTCGCTGCGCCAGCTCGGCGACCAACCGGAGCTTCAGGAGCGCCTGGTCGAGAAGATCCGCGGCGAAAAGCTGTCGGGGGAGGACACCGGGCGCGTCGCCCGCGCCCTGCGCACGAACCCCGACCGCGCCGACGAGATCCTGGACACGCCGGTCGAGGACCTGGAGCGCCTGCTGCCGCGCGACGACAAGATGCCGTTCTCGACGGGGCGGGCGTTCGCCGGCCTGCTGGAGCGCATGCTGCCGACCCTGGCCGAGATCCACGTCGGCGCCGTGTCCGCGGCCGACCTGCCCGCCGTCGAGGAGGGCCTGATGAACGTCAAGACCTCCGTGGACGCCCTCCTCGTCGAGGTGCGCGCCGCGCGGCGGCGGCAGGACTGAGCCGTGCCGCGCGGCGCACACGCGCTGATCCCGCTGCTGCTGGCCGCCGGAGGGATGGCGCTTTCCGGCTGCGAGGCCGGTGGCGGCGGCGGGACGGAAGCCGAGGTCGAATCCGACTGCAAGCTGTCGGGCCGGTCGGTCACGTGCACGATCAAGATCGTCCGCCTTTCCGGCGGGGCGTACCGCCACGAGATCAGTAATGACGAGTTCTGGACCGGCGCCAATGCGGTCGATGTGACCGCGCGCGTCTCGGTGGGCCAGGGGACGGTCCGCGTCTGGCTGGAGGACCCGAAGCAAAGAAAGATCGCCGCGGCCGCCGCACCGGGGCGTCCCGCCGAAGTCAAGGGCAAAGCGTCGGTGGACAACCTCAACGACAAGGGCGAATTCTCGGTCTATTTCGAGCCGGCGGGCGAAGGCGCGGCCAAGCGCGCCGAGAACGTGCAGGCCGAGGTCCGCTACAACATGCCGTGAGCGGGCCGGAACCCGGTGCCCGAGGGGGCTCGAGGCTGGCGTTGCCGTGCCGGTATAATGAAGTCAAGAGGCATTGCCGATGAAGCCAGAACAAGAAGAACCACTCGTCGTGCGTGACAGCGACATTCTGGGTGGCATCCCCGTCTTCGCCGGGACGCGCGTGCCGGTCAAGACGCTGACGGACTACCTGGAAAAGGGCCACCCTCTGGACGATTTCCTGGACGATTTCCCGACCGTCCGGCGCGCCCAGGCCCAACGGGTGCTCGCCCTCCTCGGCCAGAAGCTGGTGGAGCAGATCGCCGCGTGAGGGTGGTGCTGGACGAGTGCCTTCCGCGCAAGCTCAAGCGGCACCTTCTCGGGCACGACGTGTCTACAGTGCCGGAGATGGGGTGGGCTGGTATCAAGAATGGCGCCCTGCTCCGGTTGGTGGAGCCTGTTTTTGAGGTCTTTGTCACCATCGACGGCAACTTGCAGTACCAGCAAAACCTGCACGCGACGACACTCGCATTCATCGTGCTCGCCGCGGGCGATAACACTATTGAGACGCTGGAACCGCTCGCCCCGAAGATGCTGGCCGCGCTGCAAACCGGGATCGCTCCGGGCGCCGTCGTCCGCATCGAAGCCTGACCGCCTGCCGGCTCTCGGAACGGCAGCAGAACGGGTGACCGGAGCAGGCCGGCTGGCAGATGCTCGCACCGGGCGAGAAAACGACCGGTTCCGTAGGCCAGCACCGTCGTGACATCCGATGGGCCATCGACAACGGTTGGCGGCCTTCTATCTCTGACGATATTCCGTCGGCCCTTGAAGGCCCGCCCGACCGGGCTCAGGAGTACAGCAGGTACGGCTTGCGGGCGGCGCGGAAGCCGTCGCGGCCGGCGTTCCACAGGGACCAGAGTTGTGCCGACCCCGCCCCGGCCTGGAACGCCTTGCGGATGCGGTCCGTGCCGCACACCAGGTCGAACATGCGCGTGGTGGACGCCGTGGCGAAGAACGCGCGCTTCTTGTCCAATCGGCGCACCGCGTCCATCAGCTCGAAGTTGAGCCGGGTCAGGTCGGCGCGGGCGGGGTCGTCGAGGTGGATCTGCACCCCGCTGCAGGACTTACCCTCGAACCGGTTGTAGAACGGCGTCCACGTCATCGGGCGGAACCGG
The DNA here is from genome assembly GCA_902805585.1 of uncultured Armatimonadota bacterium. Lineage (GTDB taxonomy): Bacteria > Armatimonadota > Armatimonadia > Armatimonadales > Armatimonadaceae > CADCTO01. The sequence goes on from CADCTO010000461.1 coordinate 5,764, forward strand.
AACCCGGCCAGGTTCCGACGCTCCATCTCCCGCGCAAGCCAGATCGCGCTCAGGCCCGGCGCGCCCGCCAGTTCGAACGGCAGCGTATAGCCGACCCCGATCGAGAGCGTCGGCAGCTCGCCCGTGACGCCGGTCGCCGCGTAGAAGTGCGACGAGTCCGGGCGCGGGATGTGCGGCGACGTCGGCACCCACGGCAGGCCCGTCTGGGTCCAGTCGGTCATGCCGCGCCGCCAGTTCTGGCACGGGACCACGGTCAGGTCGCACCGGGCGCCGTTCGGCAGCCAGCCGCGCCCGTTGATCATCCGCGCCAGCTCGCCCAGCGTCATGCCGTGGACGTAGGGGATCGGGTACTTGCCCACGAACGACGTGAACCCGGACTCCAGCGGGCTGCCTTCGACGCGCTCGCCGCCGAGCGGGTTGGGCCGGTCCAGCACCACGACCGGCATCCGGACCGCCGCCGCGCCTTCCATGACGTTGCCCAGGGTCGAGAGGTATGTGTACGACCGCGACCCGATGTCCTGGATGTCGAAGACCAGCACGTCCAGCCCGCGCAACATCGCGGCGGTCGGGCGCTTCGTGGTGCCGTAGAGGGAGTAGACCGGCAGGCCGGTACTCGGATCCTTCGACGAAGCGACATAGGCGCCCGCCGGCACGTCGCCGCGCACGCCGTGCTCCGGACCGAACAGCGCCTGCAGCCGGACGCCGGGCGCCTTCGCCAGCACGTCGACCGTCGACCGCAGGTCGGGCAGGACGCCGGTCGGGTTGGTCACCAGACCCACCCGCTTCCCCGCCAGCGGCCGGAACCCCTGTCCCGCCAGCACTTCGACGCCCGGACGAACCACAGCCATCAGATCTCCCCTTTCCCTTTCGCCGCGCCGCCGCCGTCGTTGGGCGCGAAATGCGCGGCCAGCATCACGAACCCCTGCGCGCTCATCACCACCGTCAGAAAGAAAAACAGCGCCTCTTCCAGCGGCAGGTGTCCCTGGAAGCGCAGTCCCAGGATGCCCGCCTCCTGGATCTGCCAGATGCCGCGCGCGATGGCGAAGTGGTCGGCCAGGCTCAGGTAGACCGAGCAGACCGCGACCGTCGCCGCGAGCAGGCGGCGCGAGCGCCACAGCGCCCGCCCGGCCACGGCCCACTGGATCAAAATGATCGGCAGCGCCCAGGCGATCAGCAGCAGCAGGTAGGTGTATTTGCCGAACGGCATCACCCCTCCCCCCTGCCCCCTCCCCTCGGAGGGAAGGGGGAGTGCCGGAGTTGACCAGGTCTCCGCCGTTCACCGGTCCCCGGACGGGGACTCTCTGTGACTCCCCCTTCCCTCCGAGGGGAGGGGGCAGGGGGGAGGGGTCGCAGCGCCCGCACCCGCGACAGCGCGAGCGTGACGAGGCACACGAAGATCGCCTCGCCGAAGTAAAAAAGGTACTCCTCCAGCGGCAGGTAGCCGAACCAGAACGGCGGGCCGAGCACGAACGCCGGGTCGAACGTCCACAGGCGCTTGTAGGCGGCGTAGTTGTCCCAGGGCGTCGTGTAGACGAACGCGAGCAGGCAGACCAGGCCGCAGGCGGCGAGGTGGGACCGGCGGACGTGGCGCCGCAACAGGACGGCCAGGAGGAGGATCGGCAGCAGCAGAAACACCAGAAGGAACTGCGCGTAGGTCACACTGTGTATTGTACCCGCACGGGCCCACAGAGGAAATACCCGCCCGCCCGCGAACAAACTAGTGGCAACGCAGACAACGGGTCCGCCGATGCGGACCGGGAGCGTACGATGAACGAATCGAAGAAACTGAACCGCCGCGCGGCGATCGCGACGATCGCCGGAGCGACCGGCGCCGCCGCACTGCTCGCGGCGGGCGCCGAGGGAAAGGAAAACCCGATGTCCACCCCGACGGGAAATAAGGGCCGACTCAAGCAGTCCGTCTGCAAATGGTGCTATCCCAACGTGTCGCTCGACGACCTGTGCCGGGAAGGCGCCAAGATGGGTATTCAGGCCATCGACCTGCTGGGCGAGGGCGACTGGGCGACGGTCAAAAAGCACGGCCTGACGTGCGCGGTCGCCAACGGGCCGGGCGGCATCTCGGAGGGATGGAACCGGGTCGAGAAGCACGACGAACTGGTCCGGAAGTCCGAGGAGATGCTGCCCAAGATCGCCGAAGCGAAGCTGCCCAACATGATCGTGTTCTCCGGCGACCGGCGCGAGGGCCTGACCGATGAGGAAGGACTCGAGAACTGCGCCAAGGGCCTGAAGCGCATCACGCCGCTGGCGGAGAAGCTGGGCGTCACCGTCATCATGGAGCTGCTCAACAGCAAGGTCGACCACAAAGGCTACCAGTGCGACCGGACCCCGTGGGGCGTGGCCCTGTGCAAGCGCGTGGAATCGGACCGGTTCAAACTGCTCTACGACATCTACCACATGCAGATCATGGAAGGGGACGTGATCCGCACGATCCGCGACAACATCGCCTACATCGGCCACTTCCACACGGGGGGCGTGCCGGGCCGAAACGAGATCGACGAGACGCAGGAACTGCACTACCAGACCATCGCCAAAGCCATCGCGGACACGAACTACGCCGGGTACTTCGCCCACGAGTTCATCCCCAAGCGCGAGGACAAGCTCGCTTCGCTCGCCCAGGCCGTCAAGATCTGCACCGTATAGGCGCTCGCTTGTGGCAGGATCCGGCAGGCGGGCAGTGCCCGCCGGCGCAAGACCGCCGCGTGGCGACTCACCGTACCGGGGCCGGGTTCGCGGAGCGAACCCGGCCCCGCGTCCTCCTAACCGGTCGGCACATCCACGCTCCGCGCCGCACGCTTCGGCAGGGCAGGAAACGGGACCGTCGGCAGGCTCTGGTACCAGTACGCCACGCTCGACCAGTCGTCGCTGCGCTCCACGTAGCGGGCCTCCGAGTCCGGTCCCGCCCCCACCGCCGGATACGCGACGTAATCCGCCCCGAAGTGTTCCTTCGCGGGTCCGGCGTCGCCGCCGCCGATCTGCTGGATGGTCACCGTCAGGTTCGACCGGAAGTAGATGGGGTCTTTCACATGGAACCGGTAGAGCGAGTAGAGCTGAAGCTGGCGGTCGACGAGGGGCGCCCCCTGATAGGGGGTCACGACGCGCTCCAGCCCCCAGGCTGAGCCCATGTAGTCTTCCGCCCCGGTGCCGCAGATGGTCGGGTAGTCGGTGTCGTCGTCGAGATAGAACTTGACCTCGCCCTCGCCCCACCAGTGCTCCCGGAACAGGCTACGGATCCCCAGAACGGTGCCCAGGTAGACCCCGCTTCCCCGGACGCCGTCCAGGATGGTGTAGTCCTGGAACAGGGGGCACGGGTTCATCCGGCGGAACTGCGCGTGGAAATAGCCGGCGTCTTCCTCGATCACGTCGTCCAGCGTGAAGTCGATCTGGTAGGCGATCAGGCTGATGTCTTCCGCGGTGTCGTTTTCGAGCGTGATCTTCGCGCCGTGCCGGAACGGCATGGGGATCCAGCAGTTGAACCCTTTGCCGGCCTGCATGGAGACCAGCTCGCTCGTCAGTTCGCACTGCCTGCCGTGCGCCACGCCGAAGAAATCGCCCAGCGGCACCTCGACGCTGGGGTGACTCTGCCCGTCCCAGAACATGCGCAGGATCTGGTTCCGCAGGAGGTCCGGCCGTCCGGGAGGCAGAGTGCACCAGACGTGGCGGATCATGCCCGGCCCCTGCGCGTCGAGCAGCACGTGGGTCGCTCCGGCCTTCATCGGGGAGATGAACGGCGATCCCTTGCGCCCGTTGTTGGCCTTGCCACCCGCCCCCGGCTCGGCGCGCGGGTTCTCCGCGGTGGCCGCCCGGCTCCTGAGGTTTTTCAACCGGTACATGCTCATTGTCCGATCCGGGTCAAGCGCAGGGCGCGGACACGGACGGTGCTGGACTGGCGCGGCTCCTGCAGGTGCAGGAGGGTCTCGTCGAGGCCCGCGCGGTCGAGGTCCAGCGTGCCCAGCGGCAGCCAGCGGTACTGCCCCCCGGTGCTCTCGACCGGCGCCTCGATCTGCTTGCCGAAGGCGTGGTACTTCATCACCCCACCGGCGCGATCCGGTTCGCACGCGTATTCGACCTCGACGTTGTACCGGGCCGGCTTCTTGACCAGGAGGTGCCAGAGCATCTTGTCGCTGGCTTCGGTGAAGCCGCTGACGGTGCGGTCGAAGTCGCGGTACCGGACGTACGGGCCGTGCGGGCTGCAGTCCCGGGCCGTCAGCGTGATGACGGACTGCGGGGCGTCCCAGCGCAGCGCCGGCTCCACGTCCGGCTCCCCCCGGATCTTCAGCACCAGGACCGAGTCGTACGGGTCCGGCGCGTCGCCGGGGAGGTGGACGACCAGCCTCGCCCCCTGCCGCTCCGTTTTGAGCGGTTCACGTTTCGGGTCGGCCAGCAGGTAGGCGCCGCTGACGTCGCTGCGCAGGCCGTCCAGGGTGAACTTGCCGCCGGCCGGCCAGCCGAGGAGGTGGAGGTAGAGCGTGCCGGGCTTGGTGGTGCAGCGCCAGGCCTGGTCGGTGACGCTAAAGGGGCTGTGGCCGGTGCCGTAGATCGATTCGCCGTTGACCTTCAGCCACCGCCCGACCGCGCGGAGCCGGTCCACGCTCTCCTGCGGGATAGTGCCGTCGGCGCGCGGCCCGATGTTGAGCAGGTAGTTGCCGCCCTTGCTGACGATGTCGGCCAGGCGGTAGATCAGGTAGTCGGCGGATTTCCAGTTGTGGTCCCGGGTCTTGTAGCCCCAGGTGTCGTTGAGGGTGGCGGGGATCTCCCAGTCGAAGGGGTACACGTCGCTGGGCACCATGTTGTCGCCCATCTGCATGTAGTCGCCGAGGCCGTGGCCCAGCCGGCTGTTGATCAGGCACTGCGGCTGCTTCTCGCGGACGAGACGCTCCAGCTCCAGCACCTGCTCCTTGTTCAGCAGGACGGGCGTGTCGAACCAGATCAGGCCGATGGGGCCGTAGCTGCTGAGCAGCTCGTTCACCTGGGGCATGGCCTTGCGCTTCAGGTAGGGCGCCGGGTCGCGCTGCGCGGTCGGCGGCTTGAAGTCCCAGTCGTTGCCGGCGGCGTCCGGCTCGTGCCAGTCCTGCGCCTGGGAGTAGTAGAAGCCGTAGTGGAGCCCGCGCCCGGCGCACGCCCGCTGGAGTTCCTGGAGCGGGTCGCGCCGGAACGGGGTCGCGTCGCGGATGTCGAACGACGAGGCTTTGGACGGGAACAGCGCGAAGCCGTCGTGGTGCTTTGCGGTGATGACGAGGTATTTCATGCCCGCATCCTGGGCGAGCTGCGCGATCTGGTCGGCGTCGAACTTCGTGGGGTTGAACTGTCTGGCCAGCGGCTCGTACTCCGCGACCGGGATCTGGGCCCAGTTCATGATCCACTCGCCGATCCACGGATAGTCGCGCCCCTTCCACTGCCCGGCCGGGACGGCGTACAGTCCCCAGTGGATGAACAGGCCGAACTTGGCCTCGCGGAACCATCGCATCCGCGCTTCCTTTTGCGGCGACCGCTCCGGCGCACCGGACTGCTCGGCGGCGAACGCCGCCAGCGCCGTCAGCGCGATGCACAGGAACACGGCGGCCGACACCTTATAGATCATGGGAACCTTTCGTCATCGGCACGCCCACAGACGTGCCCCGGTCTGCTACTTGGTCGCGCGCCGCTGGACGGCCGCGTACGCGGGGACGGAACTGGACCCGCCGATGGCCTCGATGCAGAACGCGGCGCACGCGTTGCCGATGCGCGCCGCCGTCACGGGGTTTTCGCCGAGCGCCAATGCGGCGATGAACCCGGCGTTCCAGCAGTCCCCCGCGCCGGTCGTGTCCACCACGTTCGCGGGGAGCGCCGCGACGCGTGTCCGCTCCACGCCGTGGGCGAGAAGGCAGCCCTCCGCGCCCATCTTCAGGACGACGTTCTTCGCGCCGTGCGCCAGCAGCGTGGTCGCGATCTCTTCGGGGGACGCGCCCGCGTAGATCGCCTTCATGTCGTCCAGGCTCGGCAGCACGTAGTCGCAGTACGGCAGCATCTTTTCCAACACGTCCCGTTCCGGGCCGAACCCCCAGCACTCGTCCAGAAACGTCACCACGCCGCGCCGCTGCGCGGCCGCGAGCACGTCGGCGCCCGGCTGTCCGTCGAGGGCCGGCAGCGCCCACAGATCCTGATACAGCAGGAAGTCCGTGTCGAGCAGCCGCTCGAGGTCGAGGTCTTCCACGCGGAACGTTTTGTTCGCGCCCGGCGTGTGGATGAACGTGCGGTCCCCCCGCGGATGGATCCCCACGAAGGTGAACGGGGTGGAGTCGTCCTTCGACGTGAAGATGCCGGTCGCGTCCACCCCGCATTTTTCCAGTTCCTGGAGGAGGAACCCCGCGCTGGGGTCCTTGCCCACCTTGGAGAAGACCGCCGCGGAAAGGCCCATGCGGGCAAGCGCGGACGCGGTGTTCACCGCGCCGCCGCCGGGCATGAAGCGGATCGTGTCCGTGTTCACCTGGGTCTGCACGCCGGACACGGGGTACTGCTCCAGCGGCCCGCTCAGGGCGTCCATGACGACGACGCCCACGCAGTGTATGGCTCTCATCGCACCAGCTCCTTTGCCGGCTCCATGCCGAGAAGGTCTCGCGCGCTGTCGAAGAGGATGTTCCCGGCGATCTCCACGGCGTCGGTCCGGGTGTATTGCCCCTGCGAGACTTTCCGCGCCAGCACGGCGGCAAGCTCCCGGCGCACGACCTGCGCCTTGGCGTAGGCCCACTCGACGCAGTAGGCGTCCGAGAAGAAGCCGATCTGCTTGTTGACCGGCAGCATGTCCAGGCGCTCTTCCATCACCTGCCGCATCGCCGACGGGAAGAAGTTGTGCCACCAGTAGGCCGCGACCGACAGGTTCGGCAGTTCCCGGCACAGGGTGCAGATCGACTGGTCGGCGTGGCGGCTCGACAGGAAGCACTGGAAGCGCAGCCGGGGGTGGCGCCCGATGGTCTCGGCCAGCTGCGCGATCGTCCGCTGCGACAGGCGGCTCGCCGTCTCGAACGGCAGCGGCTCGGCCCCGAAACTGAACTGGAAGACGATCCGGTCGGAATAGGCCTCCAGCGCCGACAGGAAGTGCTCGTGGATGTAGGCAGCGTAGACGTCGCGCTCGCCGGGCCCGGCGTCGTCGCGCCGTTCCAGGGCCGCCGCCATCTCCGTGTCACTGACGAGCCGGTACGCGATGTCCGTCGAGATGTGCGTGGCCATCGAGATCACCCGGTCGTAGGGGATCGCCCCGACGTAGTGGGCGATGGCCGCGTGTACGTCGTCGAGCGAGCGGATGACGCGCTCGGTCGGCGGGCGGCCGCCGGAGCCGATGGGCATCGGGCTTTCCGGGGTCTTGCCCCAGCAGCGCTCCAGCTCGTACAGCGCGGTGTCGAACTCCCCCCACTGGCCCCGGGTGAAGAACGCCCACTCCAGCGAGTAGTGCAGGATGTCGTCGTCGCGGCCGTCCTCGCGCCGGGCGTATTCGGCGCAGTAACGCTGTATGCCCGCGCGCCGCGTGATCTCCCGGTGCCACGCCCGGTCGTCCGCGCGCTCCCGGATCAGCCCGTCCAGCTTCTGCCAGTTGTCCGGGGTGACGGGGTCGTTCCAGTCGTACAGGTCGCGCAGCAGGACGCGGATGCACCAGGACGTGCTCGTGTTGCGCACGAGCGGCAGGAAAGGCAGCGCTTCGCGTATGCGGGCGTGCGCCTCCTCGACGCCCGGCCAGCCGGGGTACTGGGTGAGGCGGGCCCCGCTGGGGCAGCCGGCGGCGTACAGGTCGCTGACCGCCATGTGATACAGAAGGATGTCGTGAAGCCCGCGCGCGCCGAGCTTCCCGCCGACCAGATGCGTGTGGGGGTCCAGCAGGGGGAGCGCACACAGTTCCTCGAACAGATCGGAGGCCAGTCCCCGGTCGGGTGCGACCGGCTCCTCCGTCCCGTTGTTCCCCGTCGTCCTTCCGACGTATTCGCGTACCGTGCTCATGGTTACCGCCTTTGCTCTCGCTCTTTGGTCAAAACAATTCCTACGGTTACGGTTAAAGGTCGGGCCAGAAGATCAGCGCCCCCGGATCGATGTCCGGCGTCCTCGGCTTGATCAAGGCCACGTCCTGGCCCCGGGAGCCCCAGGGGCAGTCATAGCGCGGCGGGTTGACGTACCGCCGCGTGGTCAGGTCCAGCGTGATCCCGCAGCCGGGGCCGAGCGCGACCTCGATCCACCGGGAATCGAGCGGCGTGTCGGAGGCGGCGGCCCCGTCTCCACCCACGACCCGCGCTCCGCTAAAGGCGTGCTCGCCGAAGGCGCCCGCCTGGGCGATCACGCGCCGCGGCGCGCCCGGGTCCAGATTGACCAAGCGGAGCCGGAAGCCGTCCGCGTGCACCGCTTCGACCAGGGCGGCGACATCGTCGGGCAGACCGGGCCGCTGCTTCTCCGGGTCGAAATAGCGGACGCGGCAGTGGAGGAGCCCGCCGTGATAGATGGGATAGGGCGCCCCGGTCGTCAACTGTACCAGCGCCCCGCAGACCACGGGGTTGAGCCCGACCCAGTGCTGGATGTACACGCTTTTCGGGTCTTCCGGGTCGTTCCGGATCGCGTCGAGGAGCCGGGACACCTCGCGGTACGTCGCCTGGAGGATCGTCTCCGGGTAGTCCGGCAGATGCCCCTGGACGTAGCGGAACCACGCGGCGCCCGGGCCCCAGCCGACGCCGCCCAGCACCATCTCGCGGTCCCAGCGCTCCGGGTCGGACAGGCGGAGCACCCGTTCCAGGTCTTCCTCCGCCTGGGAGATGTTCCATATCTGGATGGCCAGCGCGGGCGACATCGGCTGGTAGTCGGTCCAGCCGGCGTCCATGTGTTTCAGGGGCACGCACCAACGCCCGTCTTCCTGCCGGCGCAGCGACCAGAGCAGGTCGATCTGGGAGCGGGCCAGATCGAGGTGGGACGGGTCCCCCGTCAGCAGGACCGCGTTCTGCCCCGCGACCACGAGCGCTTCCAGCAGCGTCGTGACCCCATGCGGCCAGCGCCAGCCGTAGTAGCCGCCCCACCACTTGCCGTCCATGTACTCGCCGATCTGCCCCGAGAGCCCGACGTTGTCGGGCGTGATGCCCCGGTTCGCTTCGGTGCGCTCCTGCCAGGCCGCCAGATACTCCAGGATCCAGTCGCGGTGCTTTGCTTCGCCGTGGTACAGGTACGCGTGCGCGACGAGGCTGGTGGCCAGGAGGTTGAGCGGCACGTCGCCGCGCGCCATCCGCCGGTTCATCATGTCGAGGATCGTGGCGAACAGCGCGTCGTCGGTCCACTCGACCGTTCCGGGCTTTGAACCCTGCCTTGCGCCCGGTATGTCCTCGAAGGGGGACGGGAAGTGGCGGAGCACGTCGCGGTGCGTGGACCAGTCTTCGGGGGAAATCTCCAGCCGTGGCCCCCGGCTGCCGTTCAGCGGGGAGCGCATCAGCCGGAGTTCCTTGTCGTAGTTCTGTGCCTCGTCGTCCTCGCCGGTATAGAAGCCGGCGAAGCGGGCGGCGCGCTGGCGGTCCTTCAGGACGTACGGGTCGGCGAGCGCCAGGAAGTACAGGTACAGGTTGCTCTCGCCGTGGTGCATCCAGTCGTAATAGGCGTCGAACTCGCGGTAGATCTGGCCGTACTCGGTCCACTGCCAGGTGACCGCGTCCCACTCCTTGCGTGCCAGCCGGTGGATCTCCTCACTCCCTCCGAGCAGGTAGAACAGGGGGAACGTGTAGAAGCTTTCGTAGGCGTCGTCGGAGCCGTCCATGCCCGGCCAGTCCTCGCGCCACAGGATGGTGCCGTCGGACCGGGTGTACTTCTCCACGAACTCCACGCCCGCCGCGTTCATCACGTCGATGAGCCGGCGTTCCCACAGCGCCCACGTCGGCGGCACGGTGGGTTCCGTCGCTTCGATAACGGGAATCGGCGGCGCGCCGTGGTCTTCCTGCCCTGGCTGCATAGGTCACTCCTCCGCGAGGCGGCGTACCGCCTGCGCTAGCTCCGGGCGGAGCGGCGTCGCCGCCGCCTCGATCACCGCGTCGATGTCTTCGGGGGAGCACGCGCCGCTCAACACGACGGCCACCTCGGGAGCGGCCAGGGCGAAGCGGATCGCGCTCGCGGTCACGCCGCCGGGCTCGCCCGCGACCAGCGCCTCGATCCGCGGCAGCCGGCGCTTCTGCTCCTCGGTCGCGTGGCCGAGCATCTCGTTCCGCGCCGCGCCGAACAGCCCCATCCGCAGCGGGCTCCCGAGGATGACCCCCATGTCGCGGGCCCGGGCCTCGCGCAGCAGGGGTTCGCCGCTCTGGTCGAGCAGGTCATAGCACAGGAAGGTCAGCACGGTGTCGAACGCGTCCGAATCGACGCAGCGGCGGACGAACTCCAGGTCGTTGCCCGTGATCCCGAGGAAGCGGCACCACCCGCGGTCCCGCGCCTCCCGCATCCCCTCCAGCACGCCGCCCGGCCCGAAAACGCGCTCCAGCGGCGGCACGCCCGGCGTGTGCAGCTGCAGGATGTCGATGGCGCGCCCGCGCAACAGGCGCCGGCTCTCCTGAACGCTGGCGATCACGCTTTCGCGCGAGTAGTCGAAGTCCGGCGGCCGGTGTCCGAACTTGGTGGCCACCACGCATTCGCCGGGATACCCCTCCAGGGCCGCGCCCACGACCTCCTCGCTGCGCCCGTCGATATAGCACTCGGCGGTGTCGATGTAGTTGACGCCCCGCGCCAGGGCGCGCCGGACCGTGGCGACGCCGGCTTCCAGCGGCAGGTCGGCGCGCCGTCCCAGAAGCCCCGCGCCGCCCAGGCCGATCTCGCTGACCGACAGCCCGGTCCTGCCCAGGCGCCTCCTGGGCACCCCGACATCGGTCCCCGGTTCGTGTTCCTCTAACAAGACAGTGCTCTTTCCGACGAAGCCCCTCGCGCGGGCGGGTCCGCCACCGGGAGTCCCGTCTCGGCCTCGATCGCCAGCAGGCGGTTGTACTTGGCCAGCCGTTCGGAGCGCGTGATCGAGCCGACCTTGATCTGGTCGCCCCCCCAGCCGACGGCCAGGTCCGCCAGCCAGTCGTCCTCGGTCTCGCCGCTGCGGGCGCTGACCGTGACCTGCCAGCCGGCGGCGGCGGCCAGCGCCCCGATCCGCCCCCACGGCAGCCGCAGGCCGCCGATCAGCGCCATCAGGAACGCCGCGCCCAGACCCGCTCCCGCCGCCGCGATGCCCAGGCGCGATCCCGTCGCCACCAGCACGCCGGCCGTCAGGGCGGCACAAAGGACGGTGATCACGACGAGGAGGTTGGAGCGCGCCCGGAGGAATGCCGCCGCCGCGATGGGCAGGCACAGGCCGAGGAAGCCGGCCGCGAAGTTGGGGCTGACGAAGGTCGCCTGCACGCGCCCCTGCGGGCTCCCCGCCTGAACATAATCGCCGTACTCGCGCGCGCCTTCGAGCGCGACCCAGGCCGCCCCCACCAGGAGCGCCTCCACCAGCAGCAGGAGCGCCTTCCGGTCGCGCGCCAGGGCCAGGGCCAGGGTGAAAACGAGCGCGTAGCAGAGCCAGTCGAGCGTCGCGGGCAGCATGGCGAACAGCAGGACGGGGCTGGTGAGGAAGCGCGAATGGACCAGCAGGGAGGCGAGCGTCAGGCCCAGCAGGGTCCAGACGGCGGCCCTCACCCCCCGGGTACCCTCTGGGTGCCCGCTCCCGGGGCGGGAAGGGGGAGGTTGAATACTCAGGCACAGCGCCGCGAGCAGGACCAGGATGCGCAGCAGCCCCAGGGCGGGATCGCTGCCGTAGGTGGGACCGGACGGCAGGCCGCCCAGGATCGGGGCCAGCGCCAGGGCGGCCAGCAGGGCACAGAAGCCGGCCCGGCCCAGCGGCCCCAGGTCGGGAAGGAGGCCGATCAATCTTCCCCGCTCGCTCCTTGCCGCGGTCGCCCCGCGCGCGGCGGGATGGACGCCGCCGTTGCCGGCCCCCGCGGGGGAGGGCGGCGGCGCGCTACTGCGTCGCTTTGTCGGTTTTGCCACGGGCGAAAAGCCTCAGGACGGGATAGAGTAGGGGGTTGACCACGCGGCGGCGCCCGATGCGCACGGCCACGCGCAGGAAGATGCCGGCGGGCACGAGCGGGCGGAGGAGCGGCGGGATGGTGCGGGCGAAGAAGGCGCGATGCTTCTTGTAGAAGCGCCACATCGAGCGGTGGTGCTCGACGATCATCCGCTCCGCCACCGGGTCCGACGAGCGCCCGATGGCGTGGGTGATGATCGCGCCCGGGACGTAGACGACGCGCCATCCCGCCCGATGGGCGCGCAGGCACCAGTCCATGTCCTCGCAGTACATGAAGAACGTTTCGGCGTCCAGCGGGCCGATCTCCTCCAAGCATTCGTGGCGGATCAGCAGGGCGCAGCCGGACACCCAGTCCACGTCGCGCACCGAGGCGTGGTCGAAATCCTGCATCAGGTAGTCGGCGGCAGGCTTGTTATTGGGGAAGAGCCGGCCCAGGTAGACGTTGCGGAACAGCCCGGCGGCGAACGTCGGAAATCGGCGGCACGAATACTGAAGCGAGCCGTCCGGGTTCAGCACCTTCGGCCCGATGATGCCGATGTGGGGGTTCTGGTCGGCGAATTCGAGGAGCGCGTCGAGCGCGCCCGGCGCGACCACGGCATCGGAGTTTAGCAGCAGGGCGTACGGTGCGCCGAGGCCGGCAAGGGCGCGGTTGTTGCCGCTGGAAAACCCCTCGTTTACCGGCGAGCGCACGAGGCAGACCTGGGGAAACTCGGCGGCCACCATCTCGGGGCTGCCGTCCGAGGACGCATTGTCCACGACGACGATCTCGATCTTATGGCGCGTCGCCGCCGCGGGGAGGCTTTGCAGGCAGGCCCGCAGATCCGCCTTCGCGTTCCAGCTCACGACGCAGATTCTCAGATGTGCTTCCGTCGTCCTCAAGCCTCTGTCCCCAGCGTCCCGTGCGCGCCCACGCTCCCAGTGTTACCGCGGCGCGTATCAGTGCGTACAGTGGGCGCGCGACCTTGCGCCTGTAATGCTTCTCGTAAAACCGCAGCAGCGCCCGGTGCGACTCCCACACCGCCGCCGTGCGAACCTTGCCTGTGCTCGCGCCCCCACGATGGACCACGGCGGCGTCCGGCGTGTAGTAGATCTTCCAGCCCGCCTCATGCGCCCGTAGCGCCCAGTCCACATCGTTGAAGAACAGCGGGAACCGCTCGTCCATCGGCC
>CADCTO010000462.1 GCA_902805585.1 uncultured Armatimonadota bacterium
GGTGTGGGAGCAACAGAGGATACCGATTGTCCTGTCCGGAAACCTGGCGCGTGTGCCCGCGCGGGGCGTCGTGCTTTCCGTGGCCGTCGCTCCCTTCGCGCCGGTTCGCCTCGCATTCGCCTGGTCCCGTTCGGACGATGTTCGACTCCTGCTCGGCCAGACGAACTTCTTCCTGGAGTTCGATGTCTGCTTTTTTCGTTCGCGAGCGGAGTTCGAGGTGAAGCTGAGGTCGGGAACGTAGTCCACCACCGGGTGGATCGGCGGCCCACGGCGGCAACCCTTATGATCGAGAAGGAGATGGAATGGCAGACGGACAGGCGAGCGGCGGCGCGGGGATGACGTGGATCGCCTTCGCACTGATGACGGTGGTCTCGTGGGGCGTCTACGGCGTGTTCCTGCACACCGGGCAGATGGCGATGGGGGACCCCGTGAACGGCCGGTACAAGGCGTTCCTGTTCGTGGGCCTGGCCTACTTCCTGACCGCCGTGCTGGCCCCGCTCGCGGTCCTCGTGGCGAACGGCGCTTCCTGGCAGATGCCGGTCAAGGGCATGGCCTGGTCGCTCATCGCCGGGACCGTGGGCGCCGTCGGGGCGTTCTGCGTGCTGCTGGCCTTCGGGGCCAAGGGCTCGCCCGCCGTGGTCATGGCGATCGTCTTCGGCGGCGCGCCCATCGTGAACGCCGTCGTCGCCACGATCCTGCACCCGCCGGCCGGCGGCCTGTCCGCGATCCGGTGGCCGTTCGTGCTGGGCCTGCTCATGGCCGCCGCGGGCGGATGTCTCGTGACGCTGTACCGGCCGATGCCCGCGCCCCCCGTTCGGCCCGCGGTCGCGCCCACGCCCGCGCCGGAGGCCGCCGCCGTCGCCGCGCGGGGACCGTCCGAGGCCCGATGAGTCCGGGTCCGCTTCTGGAGCTTGCGGCGGTGACGAAGGGCTACGCGGCGGCCGGGGGAACGGCTCCCCTGCCCGTCCTGCGCGGGGTCGATCTTCGGCTCGCATCCGGCGAAGCGGTCGCCATCGTCGGGCCGTCCGGGTCCGGCAAGAGCACGCTGCTCAACATCATCGGGACGCTCGACCGGCCCGACAGCGGGCGCGTCGCACTCAACGGCACGGACCTGACCACGCTCGGGGAGCCCGACCTGGCCCGCGTGCGCAGTCGCGAGATCGGCCTCGTTTTTCAACTCCACCACCTGCTGCCCCAGTGCACCGTGCTGGAGAACGTGCTCGTGCCCACGCTCGCCGACGGCCCCGACCGGCGCGCGGAGGCGCCCGCCGACCGCGCTCGACGGCTCCTCCAGCGCGTCGGCCTGTCGGACCGACTTTCCCACCGTCCGGGGCAGCTTTCGGGCGGCGAGCGGCAGCGCGTCGCCGTCGTGCGCGCCCTCATCAACGAGCCGAAACTGCTGCTCGCCGATGAGCCCACCGGCGCCCTGGACCGGGCGGCGGCCGACAATCTGGCCGAACTGCTTACCGAGATCCACGGCGAAGAGGGCGTGGCCTTGCTCGTCATCACCCACGCGCCCCACCTGGCCGAGCGCATGGGGCGTGTGCTCGAACTGCGGGACGGGGTTCTGGTGGCGGGGGACGACACGAAATGACTCTGTGGCACCTGGCGGCACGAAGCCTGCGATTCCGCGCCCGCGCTCACCTCGGGGTGCTCCTCGGCGCGATGCTCGGCACGGCCATCCTGGTCGGCGCCCTGGCCGTGGGCGATTCCGTCCGGTACAGTCTGCGCGCCATGGCGCTGTCCCGCCTGGGCGACGTGCACCTGGCGCTGCACAGCCCGGCCCGGTTCTTCCGCACCGACCTCGCCGCCGAAGTCGCGCCCGAACTGCGGGCACCGGTCTCCCCGGTCATCCTGCTGCGCGGGACCGCCACGGGCCAGGGCCCGGACGGGAGCGGCGGCGACGTGCGCGTGGGCCAGGTGCAGGTCGTCGGCGTCACCGAATCGTTCTGGCGCCTCGGCGGCGCGCGTCGGCCCGCGGCAGCCGGCCCGGACGAGTCCGTCGTACTCAACGACCGGCTCGCCCGGGCGCTGAAGGTGAAGCCGGGCGACGACGTCCTGCTGCGCGTGAACAAGCCCAGCCTGCTGTCGCGCGATGCGCCGCTCTCGACCATCGAGGACGCCACGGTGACCCTCCGCGTGCAGGTCGCCGCGGTGGTTTCCGAAACGGGCTTCGGCCGGTTCAGCCTGGACGCCAACCAGATCCCGCCGTACAACGCGTTCGTGCCCCTGGAAGCCCTCCAGCGGGCCGTCGGCATGGAAGGCCGAGCGAACACGCTGCTCGTCGGCGCAAGGACGCCGGGCGCCGGCAAGGAAGAGATCGCCGCCGAGGACGCGAACGCGGCGCTGTGGCGGCACTGGCAGTTCACCGACGCCGGGCTGAACCTGCGCGAACTTCCCGGCCGGGGCGCGGTCGAGCTGCGGACCGACCGCGTGTTCCTGGACCCGCCGGTCGCCGAAGCGGCGCTCCAGGCACAGCCGAACGCGCGCGGCGTGCTGACCTACTTCGTCAACGAGCTGCGGGTCGGCGGCCGCGCGACGCCGTACTCGACCGTGGCGGCGCTCGAAGGGCCGCTCGTGCCCGGCGACATGCGCGACGACGAGGTCCTGATCAACCGGTGGCTGGCCGACGATCTGGGGGCGAAACCGGGCGACGCACTGCAGATGACGTACTGGCTGGTCGGGCCGATGCGCCGGCTGGAGCAGAAGACCGGCACCTTCCGGATCCGCGCGGTCCTGCCGATGGACGGGCCCGCGCGCGACCCGGACCTGATGCCCGACATCCCCGGCCTGAGCGACAAGAAGGACTGCCGCGACTGGGAGCCGGGCGTGCCCATCGACCTGGACCGCATCCGCGACAAGGACCAGGCGTACTGGGACGCCTACCGCGGCACGCCCAAGGCGTTCCTGACGCTGAGCGCCGGCCGCGGCATCTGGAATAACCGCTTCGGCGACCTGACCGCGGTGCGCTACCCCGAGACCGGCCCGGGCGCGCGCGCCAACGCCGAAGCGTGCATCCGCCAGGCGCTCAACCCCGCCTCGCTGGGCCTGTTCTTCCTTCCCGTGCGGGACCGGGCGCTCGCGGCCAGCAGTCCCTCGCTGGACTTCGGGCAGCTCTTCCTGGGCTTCAGCTTTTTCCTGATCGTCGCCGCGCTGCTGCTGACCACGCTGCTGTTCGCCTTCGGGGTGGAGCAGCGGGCCGAAGAGGTCGGGACGCTGCTGGCGGTCGGCCTGCCCGCCGCGCGCGTGCAGCGCCTGCTCCTTTTAGAAGGCGGCGTGATCGCACTGATTGCAGGAATTTTGGGCGCGGGTCTGGCGACGCTGTACACGCGCGCCCTGATCCGCGGCCTGTCCACGGTCTGGAGCGGGGCGGTCGCGGACGCGCCGCTCCGCTACCACGCCGAGCCGTCCACGCTGGCGGGCGGCGCCCTCGCCGGGTTCCTGATGGCCCTGCTGGCGATCTGGCTGGTGACGCGCCGGCAGGCGCGCGCCCCGGCGCGCGAGCTGCTGGCCGCCGGGTCCGAATCCGAGTCCCGCCTCCTGTCGGGTCCCGGCGCCGGCCGTTGGCTCCCGGGGCTTCGGACCGCCGTCGCGGCCGGGGTTCTGGCGCTGCTGGCACTGGCCGGGGCGGTGCGCGGGGGCGAGGGCGCCGCGGGCGCCTTTTTCGCGGCGGGCGGGCTGCTGCTGATCGCCGGCGTCGCCGCCTGCCGCGCGCTGCTCGCCCGGTGGGAGCGCGGAGGCGGGAGCGCGCAGATGACGCTCGACGCCCTCGGGGTCCGTAACAGCGTCCGCCGCCCCGGCCGCAGCCTGGGCGCCGTCGCCCTGTTCGCCTGCGGCAGTTTTCTGGTCGTCGCCGTCGGGGCGAACCGCCACGATCCCGAGCACGGCGCGCGGAGCCGTTCGGCCGGGACCGGCGGTTTCGCGCTCTACGGCGAAGCGACCCTGCCCGTGTACCAGGACCTGAACTCGGCGGAGGGGCGCGACGCGTTCGCGCTCGACGCCGACGACCTGCGGGGCGTGGACGTCGTCGCCCTGCGGCTGCGCGAGGGCGACGAAGCGAGCTGTCTGAACCTGAACCGGGCGCAGACGCCGCGCCTGCTCGGCGTCGCCCCGGACACCCTCGCGCGGCGCGGCGCGTTCACCTTCGCGCAGACCCTGGCGAAAACCGGCGGACGATCCCCTTGGACCCTGCTGGAGCGCGAGTCGAGCGACGGCACCGTGCCCGTGGTGGGCGACACGAACACCGTGGTCTGGTCCCTGGGCAAAAAGCTCGGGGACACGCTCGCGTACGTGGACGACCGGGGCAACACGCACCGCCTGCGGATCGTCGGCGTCCTCGCGAACTCCGTCCTCCAGGGCGGTCTGATCCTCGCCGAAAGCCAGTTCACCCGCCTGTTCCCGTCGCACAGTGGGTATCAGGTCTTCCTGATCGACGCCCCCTCCCCGGGTGCGGACGCGGCGAGCCGGGCGCTGACGCGCGGGCTGGAGGACGTTGGCCTGAGCCTGACGCCGACGCCCGACCGCCTGGCCGCCTTCAACACCGTCGAGAACACCTATCTGTCCATCTTCGCCGTGCTCGGCGGGCTCGGCCTGCTGCTCGGCAGCGCCGGGCTGGGCGTCATCGTGCTGCGCAACGTGCTGGAGCGGCGGGGGGAACTCGCCCTGCTACGCGCCGTCGGCCTGCCCGCGCGCGCCCTGCATCGGCTGGTCTTCGGCGAGCACGCCCTGCTGCTGGCGCTCGGCCTCGCCGTCGGCGTCGTCTCGGCCCTGATCGCCGTGCTGCCCGCCCTCCGTTCGCCCGGCGCGGGTGTTCCCTACCTCTCGCTCGTCGTGACCCTGCTCGCCGTTCTCGCGAGCGGCTTCGTCTGGACGTGGGCCGCCACCGCGAACGCCCTGCGCGCGCCCGTGCTCCCCGCCCTGCGCAACGAATGATGGTGTAGCGTCCGTGACCGGCGGGATGTTCTGAACTCTGTCCGCGCCTCGCCCCGGCGGTACGAAGGGCCGGGGCTATAGCCCCGGCCCTTTCAGAAATCTTCCTT
>CADCTO010000463.1 GCA_902805585.1 uncultured Armatimonadota bacterium
CCCGCCTCGTCGCCGACCTCATCACCGAAGCCGGCGCCAACCGCGTGCTGTGCGTGGACCTGCACGCCGGGCAGATCCAGGGCTTCTTCCGCATCCCGATGGACCACCTGTACGCCGGCCCACTGATCGCGGAGCACCTTACGACGATCGGACTCGTCGACGGCGGCACCTGCGTCGTCTCCCCCGATGTCGGCGGCGTCGCCCGCGCCCGCGCCCTCGCCGAGATGCTGGGCACCTCGATCGCCATCATCGCCAAGCGCCGCCCGGAAGCCAACAAGGTCGAGATCATGGAGATCATCGGCGACGTGCGCGGCAAGCGCTGCGTCATGATCGACGACATGATCGACACCGGCGGCTCCATCGTCCACGGCGCCGAAGCTCTGATGGAACGCGGCGCCGCCGCCGTCGTCGCCTGCTGTACCCACCCGGTGCTCTCGACCGGCGCGATCGAGCGCATCGCCGCCTCGCCCATCCAGCAGCTCGTCACCACGGACACCATCCCCTTCAAGGAGACCCGGCACATCGAAGAGGGCCACGTCAAGCTCCTGTCCGTCGCGCCGCTCCTCGCCGACGCCATCAAGCGCATCCACAAAGACGAGTCCGTCTCCCAGATGTTCGCCGACTGGAACGGCCGTTAGCGCTACGATAAAAGACGAGGGGGAGGGCGGAGGGGAAGCGGAGGGCAGTCCTCTCCCCCCGCCTTCTCCCTCGTCCCTCAAGCTCATCGTCGGCCTGGGCAACCCCGGCAAGGACTACGCCGGCACGCGCCACAACATCGGCTTCGAGGTCATCGACGCGCTCGCCGCGGCCCACAAGATCAAGGTCGAGCAGCGCGTCGCCCGCGCCCTGGTCGGCCGCGGCAACATCGCCGGTCAGGACGTGCTGCTCGTCAAACCACAGACCTTCATGAACGACTCCGGGCACGCCGTCGCCGCCCTCCTGCGCCGCGAACAGGCCCCGCTCGCGAACCTCCTCGTCCTCTGCGACGACGTCCACCTGCCCCCCGGGCGCCTCCGCCTGCGCGCCAAAGGCTCGTCCGGCGGCCACAACGGCCTCAAATCGATCGCCGCGCTCCTCGGCTCGCAGGAGTTCGCCCGCCTCCGCCTGGGCGTCGGCGAACCCCCGCCCGGCCTCCAGATCGACTGGGTCCTCAGCCGCTACTCACGCACGGACCGCAAAACCATTGACGACACCCTCATCCTCGCCCTCGGCGCCGTCGAGACCTGGCTCACGGACGGCGTTGAAGCCGCCATGAACCGCTACAACGGCGACCCGCCCGCCGCCCCTTGACGGCTGGCCCTCCGTGCTGTACACTATAACGGTTCGCGGAGGGTATAGCTCAGGTGGTTAGAGCGCGAGATTGTGGCTCTCGAGGCCGTGGGTTCGAGTCCCATTATCCTCCCTTAGTAGTGCGTTATTACGAACCCCACGAAGGGGAGCCCTCGAATCGAGCAGGATTTGGAGGCTCCCCTT
>CADCTO010000464.1 GCA_902805585.1 uncultured Armatimonadota bacterium
GACACGTTCTCGACGACCACATTCGGTGCGCCGAAGAACGGGGAGCCCAAGGTCCTCGCGCTCGTCGGCCCGACCGGCGTCGGCAAGACCACGACCATCGCCAAGATCGCCGCCGCGTACGCGCTTTCGGGCAAGCGGCGCGTCGGTCTGGTCGCCATGGACACGTACCGTATCGCCGCCGTGGAGCAGCTCCGGACCTACGGCGAGATCATGGACGTGCCCGTGCGGGTCGCCCACGGCCGCAAGGACATCGAGCAGGCGCTCCAGTCGCTCTCGGGCTGCGAGCTGGTCTTCATCGACACGGCGGGGCGGTCGCAGAAGAACCGGGAACAGGTCCAGGAGATGGAGCGCGTCTTCCAGGGCGTCGCGTGCGAGCCGCACCTGGTGGTGTCGGCGACGACCAAGCCGCGCGACCTCCAGGAGATCGCCCGCGAGTTTTCGGCAACGCGGTTCCGGTCGCTGGTCGTCACCAAACTGGACGAGACCAACACCCTCGGCCCGCTGCTCGGGCTCGTCGCGCAGACCGGCCTGCCGATCTCCTACGTCGCCACCGGCCAGCGCGTCCCCGAAGACATCGAGCCCGCCGACGCCGACCGGCTGGCGGCGCGGGTGCTGGACGTCTGAGGAGGTTTCAGGGCGCGGTGCGGCGAACACTGCCGCGCGATGCCCGCACTTCCCGAAGCGGATGACCCTACTCCGGCGGCCCGGCCTCCCGTGACACCTCCCCGGACGCCCGGCGCACGGCCGGCGACCGAGGCGGGATGGACGTTCCTGACGAACCACGCGCACGTGCTGATCTGCCTGGCGCGGGACCCCCACCTGCGGCTGCGCGACGTGGCCGGGCGGGTAGGGATCACGGAGCGGGCCGTCCACGGGATCGTGACGGATCTGGAAGAGGCCGGCGTGCTCACGCGCATCCGCGACGGGCGCCGCAACCACTACAAGATCCACGCCGACCGCCCCCTGCGTCACCCCGTCGAAGCCCACGGAAGCGTGCGTGACCTTCTGGAAATGGTGCTCGCGCGGGCGCCGGCGCTGACCGTTCCGCAGGATTCCTGACATAGGAAAATATTTTCATGTAATGGTGTTCGTATTTCGATAAGATGAGGTACAGTATAGGGGAAGGGGAGTAGCCATCCCGAACCGTTCTGTGGATCGGCAGGCCGTCAATACGGAGCCCGTGTAGCTCCCGGCCTGCACGAACGAAACGTGCGAGACCTTCGATTTTGCCTGCGCTCGTCGCGCGGCAGGGTCGGAGGTTTTTTGTCGCCTCCGGGGTCCTGCCGCGCGCATCTTTCCCGAGGAGGTGTCGCGGTGACGGAAGGTATTTCCATCTGGTTCTGGGTCGGTTTCAACGTGTTCGTGCTCGCCATGCTGGCGCTCGACCTGGGCGTGTTCCATCGCAAGGCGCACGAGGTCCGTTTCAAAGAGGCGATCGGCTGGAGTCTGTTCTGGATCGCGCTCGCGCTCGTTTTCAACGGCCTGCTGTGGCTGTTCTGGCACCGCATGCAGCCGAACAGCCCCTACACCAACGGCGAAGCGGCCCTGTCGTTCCTGACCGGGTACCTGATCGAGAAGTCGCTCAGCGTGGACAACCTGTTCGTGATCCTGCTGATCTTCTCGTATTTCGCTGTGCCCACGCTGTATCAGCACAAGGTGCTGTTCTGGGGCATCCTGGGAGCGCTCGTCTTCCGCGCCGTGTTCATCTTCGCCGGCGTCGCCCTCATCGAGCGGTTCTCCTGGATGGTGCTCGTGTTCGGCGGGTTCCTGATCCTGACGGGGATCAAGATGGCCTTCCAGAAGGACAAGAAGCTCGAGCCCGACAAGAACCCGGTCCTGCGGCTGTTCAAGCGGTTCGTGCCGGTCACCGCCGAGTACCACGGGGGCAAGTTCTTCACGCGCATCGACGGCCGGGTCTGGGCCACGCCGCTGTTCGTCGCCCTGCTGTTCGTCGAGATGACCGACATTGTGTTCGCCGTGGACTCGATCCCGGCCATCCTGGCGGTCACGCGCGAGCCGTTCCTGGTCTACACCGCCAACGTCTTCGCGATCCTGGGCCTGCGCTCTCTGTATTTCGCCCTGGCCGGCATCATGAAGATGTTCCACTACCTGCACTACGGCCTGTCCGTCATCCTGGTCTTCGTGGGCGGAAAGATGCTCTACACCCACCTGACGGGCGACAAGGTGGACACCACGCTCTCGCTGGGCGTCATCGCCGGCACCATGGCCCTGTCGGTCATGGCCTCGCTGCTGTGGCCGAAGAAGGATGCACACGGAGAGCCGGCAAGCAGTCCGCCCCTGCCGAGCGGCGCGAGCTATTTGGCCTGCTCCGTGCCGGCCAGGAACTCCTCGAAGACGGGGTACAGGCTCTGCCCTTTCTCCTCGGGGACCAGGTGTCCGGCGTCGGGGAACGTGATGGTCCGGGCGCTCGTGAACACCGAGCCCCAGCGGGCGAGGTCCTTCGTCGTGAAGAATCGGTCCCGTTCGCCCCACAGGATCAGGGCCGGCGTATCCTTGATCCTGGCGCGCTGCTGCCACAACTCGTCGAGCCAGCGGCCGGAGTTCAGAAGCTCACGCCCGAAGATCCAGGTCGGTCTGCGCGAGTCCCGGGTCGGGAAGGCCTGCGTGTACTGCGCGTGGACGGCGGGCGGCAGGCTGTTCGGGTCGGCCACGGCCTGCTTCAGCAGCACCCGGGCCGAGAAGTTCATCCGCAGGTAGAGGAGGCGGCCGAGCGGGCTGTTGAGCAGCTTGCTCGCCTTTTCGATGCGCGGCTCGCCCTTCAGCGGCCACATCCACGTGTTGAACAGGACGATCCTCCTGACATTTTCGGGCCGCTCCAGCGCGTACGACAGGCCGATGGGCCCGCCGTAGTCGTGGACCACCAGCGTGATGTCCTTCAGGTCCAGACGTTCGATGAACGTCTTCAGGTTCGCGGCGTGGGCCTGGGGCAGGTAGGTCCAGTTCTCCGGCTTGTCGGACAGGCCGAAGCCGATATGATCGGGGGCGATGCAGCGGTAGCTGACCGTCAGGTGCTTGATCAGGCGGCGGTACAGGAAGGACCACGTGGGCGTCCCGTGGACGAACAGGATGGGCTGGCCCGCGCCCTCGTCGATGTAGTGCATCCTGCCCATGTCCAGCGGCAGGTAGCGCGCCTCGAACGGGTACTCCCGTTTATCCACCCAGTCGTGTGACATCATAGATCGCCTTCCCCGCCTTGTGTCATCGGCCTTCGTCGTCAGTTTCGACGGCAGCCGGGCTTTTGCCTTTTCCCGCCTTGCCGCGCGCGCCAACCGGGACCGGGGAAGGAATCGGGGCCTCCGGCCACGAAATGCTTCCTACCTCCGTACCGGTAGATACCGTGCGCAAGACCATCCACATCCTGCACACCAACGACTTCCACAACGCGCTTTCCGATGCCGGGGCGGAACGGCTGCGGGAAGCCATCGCCGGCCTGGGCGGGGCGCCGCACCTGCTGCTGGACGCCGGTGACGCCATCCGCTCCGGGAACGTCGGCGTGAACCCGTTCGGCGAGCCGATCCTGGACCGGATGAGCGAGCTGGGCTACCACGCGATGACGATGGGCAACCGGGAGTTCCATTTCCTCGCGGGCGCCCTGGAGACGAAGATCAACCGGGCCCGATTCCCCGTCCTGTGCGCCAACGTCCGCGCCCGACAGAAAGCGCCGTTGCCGGTCCGGCCCTCCTGCGACTTCGACGTGGGCGGCGTCCGCGTGACCGTGCTGGGGGTCACCGTCCCGATGATCACCGAGCGGATGAAGGTGGCCGCCGTGTCGGCGTTCGTTTTCGACGACCCGGTCACTACCGCCGCCGGACGGGTTCCGGAACTGCGGCCCGGGTGCGACCTGCTCGTCGCCCTCACCCACATCGGCCTGCGCGAAGACCAGCGTCTCGCCCAAACCGTCCCCGGCATCGACCTGATCGTCGGCGGCCACTCCCACGTCAACCTGCCCACGCCGGAGCGGATCGGCGACGCACACATCGTCCAGGCCGGCTGGCACGCCCGCCACTACGGCCACGTCACCGTCACCCTGGAAGATGACCAGCCGCCGCGCATCGACGGCGCGCTCCACCCCCTCCAGGAGAAGCGCCGGTGACGGCGACGCTCCTCGGCCTCCTGCTGCTCGCGTGGCTCGTCGCCGCCGCCTACGCCCTGGGGAGCGCCTTCCTGCTGCGCGGAACCCGCTCGTGGAGCGGCTCCCTGGAGCGTTCCGTGTTTGCGGTGGCGCTCGGCATGGGCGTCCTGGCTTTCCTCGTTCTCGCCGCGGGTCTGCTCGGCCTGCTCACGCGCGCCGCCTTCGGGCTGATCGCCGGTCTCTGTCTGGGTGTGCTGCTCATCACCACCGTCGCCCGCCCGCGCCGCCGCCCTCCCTCCACGACCGAAGCCCGCGCGCAGAGCCGTCTGGCACTCGCCTGCGGGGTCGCACTCGCCGGGCTGGGCCTGTTCACGCTGATCGGAACGCTCGCCCCGCCTGGCGGCAACGAGTGGGACGCGCTCGCCTATCACCTCGCCGTGCCGAAGATCTACCTGAGCGAAGGGCGCATTTTCTACCTCCCGTGGGTGTCGCACTCGAACTTCCCCTTCACGCTCCAGATGCTCTACACCCTGATGCTCGGGCTGGGCAGCATCGGCGCGGCAAAAATGTGCCACTGGCTCTGCGGCGCGCTCCTGGTCGCCTCCGTCTACACCTTCGCCGCCCGCCACATCACGCCCGAACCACGTGGCCGCGTCATCGGCCTCGTCGCCGCCCTCATCGTCGCCTCCACGCCCATCGTGCTCTGGGAAGCGTCCGTCGCCTACGTGGACCTTGCGACCGCCCTGTTCACCTGGCTCTCCCTCTACGCGCTCTTCAACGCCGCCCAGGCCGTGCGGCTCCCGGAGCAGGCGAAGCCGGAGACGGCTTCCTCCGGGGTCTCGGAACCGGTTGTCGCCACGGCGGGGCGCAAGGGCGGAAAGCGGAAGGCGGCCCTCACCCCCGTCCTCTCTCCCCTGCCTCCGCTCCGCGGGGGGA
>CADCTO010000465.1 GCA_902805585.1 uncultured Armatimonadota bacterium
CGAGCGTGTCAGGCACGGTCACGCGTTCTCCGCGCCGCCCGATGTCGGGGCGCACCGTTTATGCACCGTTCATGCACCGTTTATAGTCCGTTCATGGTGCGTATATGCGCCACCACTCCGCGGGCCACCCCGGCGGTCATCAGTGCGGCGTTTCCTGCACCGCGTTGCGGTTCCATCCGGGGATCTCGACCAGCACGTCCATCGTCCCGTTGGGCACGCACTGGCAGCCCAGGCGCGAGTTGCGCACCAGTCCCGGCGCCTCTTCGAGCTGGTCCTCCTCGTCCTCGGTCGCCTCGTTGCACGAGGCCAGGCCCTCGCGCACGATCACGTGGCACGTCGAGCAGGCGACGACCCCGCCGCAGGTGTGCTCCAGGTGGATGTCGTTCCCCTCGCAGATGTCGAGGATCGAGCCCGGCTGGCCGCTGCGCTGGTAGGGAAGGTCTTCGGGGCGGACCGTCAGCGTGTGCGGCCTGCCCTCGCTCAGGATGGTTATCTGGTACGGCTTCCGCGGAAGCTCGATCTCGGGCGTGTCTATATACGGGTTTGTTCCGGCCATGTTCAGGGCTCCAGACCGCCCGTCAAACGGCGGGCGGCACAAACGGACTGTACCTCGTTTGCCGGCGCCGGCGCAAGCCTTGACGCTGCCCGGCGGTGCAGCCGGCCCCGAGGCCACGCCCACGTCGTACCGAGGACATCCCGCCCGGCAGCGGGAAACCGTCCTGCACGGTTGACTCCGCCGACCCTTCCTGGCTATACTCCTCGTGACACGGGAGACCGAAAGGGCGGCGCGTCGTCAGTTGGTCCGCGCTTCTCGACCGGCGGGACGCGTTACCGATCCGTCAGAAAGCGGTAACACTGAATAGGCGATGCACCCATTCCAGAGCGGGGTCGGGCATCGAGTGGGGGTGGCTCATGGCGGAGGGATCGGAACCTGCCGGCGGCTTTCCGGCGGCACAGCAAGGCACGTACGCGTACTGCATCATCGTGTCCCGGCAGCCGCGCTCCTTCGGACCCGTCGGGATCGGCGGGCGGGGGGACGAGGTGCATACGGTGCACTTCGAAGACCTTGCGGCCGTCGTGTCCGACACGCCGCTCGCGGCCTACGACCCGACGCGCGAGAACGTGTTGGCGCACGAGCAGGTCAACGAGACCGTGATGCGCGAATCGACCGTCCTGCCGATGGCCTTCGGCACGCTGTTCCGTTCCGAACAGGACGTCGTGGAGCTGATGCGGACCACCTACGACACCCTGCGCGACACGCTGAGGAAGATCGAAGGCAAGGCCGAATTCGGCCTCAAAGCGAGCTGGGACCGGGACCGCGCCATCGCGGCGATCGAGCAGGAGAACGAAGCGATACGCCGGCTCAAGGAACAGGCCGGCACGGCCGAGGGAAACGCGGCCTTCCACGCCGGGATACAATTAGGCCAGCAGGTGGAAGCCGCGCTCAACGCGCGGGCGGAAAGCTACGTCCGCGACATCCACGCGGCTCTGCAAGACGTCGCCGTGGCGTCGCAGGCCAACAAGCCCATCGGGGAGAAGATGATCCTGAACGCGGCGTTCCTGGTCGAGCGCGCCGGGGAAGAACGGTTCGTCCAGGAAGTCGAACGGGTCGGGGACCGGTACGAGGGTGAACTCTCCTTCAAACTCAGCGGCCCCTGGCCGCCGTACAATTTCGTGCGCGTGCGCCTCAAGATCGGGCCGAACGGGAACGGCGACGAGGAGGGGGCGGGTCCCTGAGACCGGATCGCGGAGGTGAAGAAGCGATGTTCCTTATCGACGACCTGCTGCTCGCGCCCCTTTCCGGCCTGAAGTTCATCGTGGGCCAGATCCACGAGATGGTCGAGAAGGAGCTCAACGACGAGAGCGTGATCAAGCAGGAGCTTCTGGAACTGCAGATGCGGCTCGAACTCGAAGAGATCTCGGAAGAAGCGTTCAAAGAGCACGAAGCCGAACTGTTCGCGCGGCTGCGTGCCGTCAAAGAGCGGCAGTTGGAACAGATGCAGGAGGTGCACACGGCCGAGTCCTCGTCCGTGGTCGTGGAGACACAGGTCGGGCAATGACGCTTCCGGCGGCGCGATACCTCTTCTTCGGGGGCAAAGGCGGCGTCGGCAAAACGACCGCGGCGTCGGCGGCCGCGCTGCGCCTGCTGGAGCAGGCGGGGCCGGACGAGCGCATCCTGCTGTTCTCCACGGACCCCGCGCACTCGCTTTCCGACAGCCTGGACCTGCCCGTCGGCGACCGGGTGGCCGAAGTCGCGCGCAGCGGCACGGCCGTTCTCGAAGCGCGCGAGATGGACGCGGGCGCGGCGCTGGGGCGCTTCAAGGAGCGGCACCGCGGCGTGCTCGGCCAGATCGCCGAGCGCGGCACCTTCCTGGACGAGGCCGACGTCAACGAGCTCCTGGACCTTTCCCTGCCCGGCATGGACGAGGTGATGGCGCTCTTCGAGCTCAGCCAGTCCGACCGTGCGAACGTCTATGCGCGCGTGGTCGTCGACACGGCGCCCTCCGGGCACACGGCGCGGCTGCTGCGCCTGCCGGACGTCTTCACCCGCTGGATCGCGACGCTGGACCGCCTTTCGGAGAAGCACCGTTACATCGTCGCGCAGTTCGCGCGCGGCGGCCGGGTGCGGGAGGACGAGGCCGACGCGTTCCTGCGCGATCTTTCCGAGCGGGTGCAGCGGGTGCGGGCCATGCTGTACGACGGAAACCAGACCGCGTTCACGCTCGTCACGGTCCCGGAAGCGATGAGCGTCGAAGAGGCCGTGCGCTACTTCGCCCTGCTCGGCCGCGAAGGCGTCCCCGTCACCGACCTGATCATCAACCGGATCGAACGCCCGCGCGCCGATTGCCCCTACTGCCGCGCGCGCGCCGCCGGGCAGGAGCCGTGGCTCGCGCGGATCGAAAACGCCTTCGCCGCGCTGCGGCTGCACCGGGTGCCGCTGCTGGCCGGGGAAGTGCGCGGCCTGCCCGCGCTGCGGCGCTTCGCGCGCCTTGCGTGGGACACCCCCGGGGCCGACTCCGAGGAGCCGGAGGATGCCCCGGACGAGGCGGTGGTGCCTGCCCCGGCCTCGCCCCCCGCCCGGCCGGGTTTCGTGCTGGAGCCGCCGCCCCGCCTTCTGGTCTTCGGCGGCAAGGGCGGCGTCGGGAAGACCACGGCCGCCGCCGCGGCCGCGCTCGCCCTGGCGGAAGCCGACAGCCGCCGCCGCGTGCTCGTGTTTTCGACGGACCCCGCGCACTCGCTTTCCGACAGCTTCGGCGAGCCCGTCGGCGAGTGCCGGCGCGGGGTCGCGGGGCGCGACAACCTGGACGCCATGGAGATCGACCCGGGCGCGCGCTTCGAGGCGCTGAAGGCGCGCTACCGCGCGTGGACCGACGCCCTGTTCGCGTCCCTCACCGGCGGCTCACGCTGGACCGTCCAGTTCGACCGCGAAGCGATGCAGGAGATGGTGGCGCTGGCCCCGCCCGGCATCGACGAGATCGCGGCCCTGAGCGCCGTCAGCGACCTTCTGGAGCAAGGCGACTACGCGACGATCGTGCTGGATACCGCGCCGACGGGACACCTGGTCCGGTTTTTGGAGCTGCCGGGCGTGGCATTGTCCTGGGTGCACACCTTCCTCAAGCTCCTGCTCAAGTATAAAGAGGTGGTGCCCTGGGACGGCGTCGCCGAAGAGCTCATCGCCCTGTCGAAAGAGATCAAGCGCGTGACGGCCCTGCTCACCGACGCCGACGCCTGCGAGTTCGTCGGCGTCGCGATCCCGGAACGCATGAGCCTTGAGGAGACGGTGCGCCTGGCCGCAACACTCGAAAACCTCCGGGTCCCGATGCAGCGGCTGCTGATCAACAACGTGGCGCCGGCCGCAGCCGCCGCGGCGTGCGGTTTCTGCGCCACGCGCCGCCGGGCGCAGGACGCCGTGATCGAGGCGTTCCGGGAACGCTTCGCGGGGCTGGCGACCCTGTATACGGCCCCGCTGCAGCCGCACGAGGTCCGCGGCCCCGGGCGGCTGCGGGACCATTTCGCGCGGTGGGAGGCGCTGCCCTCATGACTCCCGCTCCCGGCGGCCCCGACGGCGCGCACGCGTATTACGTCTACGGCATCGGCGCGCACGCGGAGCTTGCGCCGCTTTTCGAGGGGACTCTGCCGGAATCCATCGAGGGCGGGGTGCCGCCCGAGATGGCGGCGGCGGGGGACCTCGCCGCCGTCGTCAGCGCGGTCCCCCTCGCCGACTACGGCGAGGACGTGCTGGAAGTCCGGCTCGCCGACCCCGACTGGACCGCCGCGCGCGCCCTGCGGCACCAGTCGGTGCTCGCCCACTTCGCGGCGCGCGCGGCGGTCATCCCGCTGCGGTTCGGCACGATCTACCAGGAGCGCCGGCGGGTCGAGGAGATGCTGTCGGAGCGGCAAACCGAGCTGTGCGCCCTCGTTGCCCGCCTTCAGGGCCGGGAAGAGTGGGGCGTCGACGTGTACTGTGACCGGGCGACGCTGATGGAAAACATCGCCGCGCTCAACCCGCGGCTGCGCGCGGCGAGCGAGCAGGCGGCGGCGGCCTCGCCCGGCCAGGCGTATCTGCTCCGCAAAAAGGTCGACGGGCTGCGCGCCGCGGAAGCGGGCGCCGAAACGCGGCGCGTGGCTGCGGAGGTGGAGCGTGCGCTCGGGGCCGCGAGCGACGCGGCCGTGCGGCTGCGCGTGCTCCGGGAAGAGCCCGGGGAGTACGGCGAGGTGGTGGCGAAGCTGGCGTTCCTCGTGGAGCGGGCGCGCTTCGACCGGTTCCGCGCCGCGGCCGAGGGTCTGGCGCGGGAACACGCGGCGTCGGGGTTCACCCTGGGGCTGACCGGCCCGTGGCCCGCCTACAACTTCGCGGCGGGCGAAAACACCGAGGCGCCGGAGGAAACGCCGTGACGGACCACGACCTTCTGCGGCTTGAGCACAGCGACCTGTCGCTGCTGGAGACCCTGGACCACGTGCTGAACCGGGGGCTCGTGATCGCCGGCGAGATCACGATCTCGGTGGCCGATATCGACCTC
>CADCTO010000466.1 GCA_902805585.1 uncultured Armatimonadota bacterium
GGAAGGTGTCCACGCCGAAGCCGACGCACACGAGGAGCCGGGCGGC
Source organism: uncultured Armatimonadota bacterium (assembly GCA_902805585.1). GTDB lineage: Bacteria > Armatimonadota > Armatimonadia > Armatimonadales > Armatimonadaceae > CADCTO01. The sequence goes on from CADCTO010000466.1 coordinate 47, forward strand.
GATGTCGCCGAGCTGGTCCACGGCGCAGATCGAGGCGATGTCCTCTTCGGGCGTCCCCAGGCCCGCCTCGTCGCCGCGCATCAGGCTGTCCGTGCCCCCGTCGATCAGGACCACGGCGTCCACGCCGCCCAGGTGCGCCACGAGGTTCCGGTAGGCCGTCGCCACGGGCCGCGCGCCGGTCCGGTCGAAGCAGTAGACCGGCACGCTTTCGCGGCAGCGGATCTTGAGCCAGCGCGCAAGGTGCAGCTCGGGGAAGTAGCGGCCGCTCCCCTGCGTCTCGTGCGTCACGCGCACCAGCGCTCCGCCCATCCTGTCGCCCGTGGAGCCGTACAGGGTCGAGAACGACAGGTTCGCCAGGTGCACGGTCTTCCCCGCGGCGCGCAGCCCGAAGAACAGCGGCAGCCCGGTGAACACGTCGTACCCGCCACCCGCACCCGCGAGCAGGACGGTCTTTGCGTCCTTGACGGCGTCGAAGAAGGGGAGTTTCAGGAAGTCCATGGCTCAGTTCGCGCGCGGCGGCTACCAGTTGACCGGGTAGACGTTGACGCCCGTGAACGCTCCGAGCGCGGTGAAGAGCCCGCCGCCGAAGAGGTCGCCGGCGATCAGGCCCAGGAAGAAGGGCAGCGAAGCGCGGTAGAAGCGCGCGCCGCCGTAGCGCAGCGCGAGGATCTTGAAGAGCCACGCCAGGAAGAACGGCATCCACGTCGAGGTCATCGTGCCCGTGTTGGCGATGGCGTAGCCGACGGGGTGCAGGGGCCACCAGACGAAGAACGAGCGCAGCGTCATCAGCAAGGCGGTGACGGCGAAGCCGAAGACGAGGGCGCCGATGCCCGGCAGGTCCGGCGCGGTCGGCGTGCGGAGCAGGGAGACCAGGTTGTCGAAGGGGACGCGGCCCTGGCTGGTGCGCCAGGCGTCGGTCCTGGCCTCCGCCCCGTAGCCGTGCCAGATGGCGAGCGCGATCAGGAACGAGACCGTCAGCCCGACGACCGTCGCGAAGACGATGGCCCCCACCAGACTGCGCCGGCGCACGTCCATCTCCTGGGCCATCTTGAAGGCGTCGAGCTGGTGCGGCATCGGCATGCAGCGCAGGTCGAAGTTGGCGACCGCGGGGCGCATGAAGGCGAGCACGGTCAGGTCCGCCGGGCTCATGAAGCCGATGCCGAACGTGCGCGTCATCAGTGCGTTGACGTCGACGTCGGGGCCGAACAGCCAGGCGTTGCCGGTCTCGGCCCGGATGCGGGTCGCGGCGATCATGTAGGTCAGGGCGAGCAGGATCAACAGCACGGCCACGAACGGCTGCATCCCCGCGGCCCAGCAGAAGGCGATCATGAGCGCGAAACAGACGGCCAGCCCGAGCAGCGCGGTGCGGTACGACATCGGCTCGTCGGAATCGTCCAGTTCGGCGGGCTCGCCAAAGGCC
>CADCTO010000467.1 GCA_902805585.1 uncultured Armatimonadota bacterium
GAGGGAGGGGGTGGAACGCTCGCCCTACCCTTCCCAACCCTCTGTGCCCCCTCTGTGTCTCCGTGCCTCTGTGGTTAGTCCTTGTGGTCCGGTAGCGTGATGAGGAAGGTGGTGCCGCCCTCGCCCGTGCTCTCCACTTCGATGCTGCCGCCGTGCATCTCCGTGAAGGCTTTCACGACGCTCAGGCCGAGTCCGAGACCCTTGCGGTTGTACTCGTAGTGGCCGGACGAGTGGCGCGACACGTCGAAGCTGGTGAAGAACGGCTCGAACAGGCGCGGCAGGTCCGCCGGGTCGATGCCGCTGCCGCTGTCCCGGACGCGGATCCGGGCGTCCCCGTTCGGCCCGCGCTCCGCGGACACCAGTATCCTCCCGCCGTCCGGGGTGAACTTGATGGCGTTCAGCAGCAGGTGGTCCAGGCTGTCGCGGATCCTGGAGGCGTCGATGGCGAGGGCGCCCAGGTCCTTGGGCAGTTCCAGGTCCAGCGTCTGCCGCCGCAGGGCGACGAAGGGGCGCACGTCGTCGGTGGCTTCGCAGATGAGGTCGGCGAGGTCGGTGGGCTGACGGTCGAGCGCCTGATCGTAGCGCCCCGCGGCCAGCATCGTGATGATCTGGTTGATCAGCCGCTGCAGGCGCTCGGCCCCCTGGTTCATGCGGCGGAGCCAGTCGGGCAGCGGGTCGGGCACGTCGGGGACGCTTTCGGCGAGCTTCGTGAGTCCGAGCAAAATGGTCAGCGGGGTGCGCAGTTCGTGGCTGGCGACCTGGATGAACGCGGTCTTCAGGTCGCTCGCCTCCTGGAGGCCCCGGTACGCCTGCTCCAGCTCCCGGTTCTTTTCCTGAAGCTCGCCGATCAGCCGATTGCGCTCGGCTATCAAGTCGTAGCGCACGGTGGCCTCTCGGATGATGGTCTGAAGCTCGTCGGGGTCCCAGGGCTTGGTGATGTAGCGGTAGACGCTGCCCTGGTTGATCGCGTCGATGACCGCCCGGACGTCGGCGTAACCGGTGAAGAGGAGGCGGACGGCGTCGGGGTAGGCGCCGCGGACGTGGTGGAGGAACTCGACGCCGGTCGTCTCGGGCATGCGCTGGTCCGTCATCACGACGTGGACCTCCTGCTCGCCCAACAGGCGCATGCCGTCCTCGGCGCGGGTGGCGCCCAGCACTTTATAGTCGAGGCGCAGCAGGTCCTGCACGCTCTGGACGACATCCGGCTCATCGTCAACGACCAGGATCGTGTGTCGGCGGGCCATCGGAGGCTCCTTCGCCTGAGATTAGATGGGGCTTCTCTTCACCGGCGGGGCCCCGGCTTCCTGCCGCCGTTCCCCCGATGCCCGGCGGGTCAGGGCGCCGGGGCCGGGCGGAACGTCACGCCGCGCAGGGCGGCAGCGATCGCCGCAAGGTGGGCTTTGCTGGAACCGGGCAACCCCATCGTCTCTGTTTCCAAACGACGTAGATGTTCGATCACTTCGTCGTCCGGCGCGCCGCGGACCAGCAGGTCGTACACGCCGCCGACATAGGCGTCGTATTCGCCCCACGCCTTGGGGTCGCCCTGGACACCGATGGGGTCCCACTGGCCCCACAGGATGCGGCTGATCTGGTTCTGCACCTGCCGCTCCGTGTACGTATCCATACCCCTCCAGACTCTCGGCCCTCGCTCCGGGCAGCCGCCACCGACCATCCGGAAGGTGCGAGCATTGCGGCACTCACGCCTGGCTATTGTACCCCACGCGCGGCTGCCAGGTCCACGAGCGCGCACCGCGTGCCGGTCACTTCGGGCGATGCCCCATATCACAGGACGCCGTAGACGGCCTCCGTTGTTCCGTTTTCGCCGTGGAAAACTGAAGGGGGTGAACGCGTACGCCCTTGGCGAGCGGGAACAGGGTCGCGAGGAAACCGACACCCGCGCGCCGTATCTTAAGCCTGTCGCTGCCTCCGGGTGGCGCGGGAGGCGGCATGCGGCTCACGACGTGGCAACGGCGGGCGCTCTGGTGCGCGGGGGTACTCTACGTGGCTCTACTCCCTGCGTGGCCCGCTGCCGCACAGGACGCGGTCGTGCGCTTCGACCTGACGCAGGCCGCACGGGTCGGGGAGTGGCAAGCCACGCACGATGTCGCGCGATTGCGGCATTCGGCGGAGGGGATGGTCATCGAGATCAGCGGACCGGACCCCTACGTCTTCGGGCCGCCGACCGACTTCCCGGCCGGTCAGCCGTTGTGGCTCCGGCTGCGGCTCCGCGCCGACGAGACGGGATCGGGGCAGGTGTTCTTCTTTCGGGACGAGCCTTCCGAGGACGCCTCGGTGCGCTTCAACGTCCGCGGCGGGGCGTGGGAGGATGTGCGGCTGGCGCTCCCGCCGCTGGGTCCGGGCTACCGTTTCCGCTTCGACCCCCCCGGCGCGCGCGGCGCCGCGGTCCTCACCGCGCTGGAACTCGCCCCGAGAAACGTCCTCCGGGAACCGGCCTGGCCCAAACCGGCCCCGCCCGCGCTGGGGAGCGACGCGCTCCTCGTCCGCTCCGACGACCTCGAACTGTCGCACGCCCCGGCCCAGCTCGGCGGTTTCGTCCTGCGCGTCGCCGGGCAGCCGATGGCCGTGGGCCACACCCGCCCCCTGATCGGCTACACCGTACCCGGCGACGGGCGGACCCGGTGGCTCCCGCTGGGCGAACGCGCCCGGGTGACGGCGGCGAAGGAGCGCAACGGCCTGCGCGTGCGCGCGGCGGCGACGGACGAGGACGGCGCGACCTGGGAGATCGAGCAGCGGTTCGTCCCCTCGCGTGGGGCCATCGACGTGGAGACGCGGGTGCGCGTGAGCGCCGACCGCACGGTCGTCTACCTGCCGCTGCTCACGCTCCTGCCGGGGGTTGGCGCCTTCGGCGAGCGGAAGCGGCAGGGCCTGTTCGCGGGACTGGAGTATCTGGACGACGAGCCCGGCAGCAGCGAAGCCGACGTGACGGGGCCGGCGTCGAGGCGTCAGGTCCCGGACACCGTCAAGATCACCTTCCCCCTGATGGCCGTCGCCGCGGGGGACCACTACGTCGGGCTCATCTGGGACAAAGCGCCCGACGTCAGCGCGCTGTTCGATTCGCCGGACCGAGTGTTCGGGTCGGGCGGCCACGTCCTGGGTCTGCTGTTCCCGGGCTCGCAGGGGCCGAACGACCGCGTGGAAGGCAGCCTGCTCCCCCACGAAGGGAAGCTGCTGGCCGCGGAGCGGCCGCTCGTGGCGCGGGCAACGATCATCGGCGGGACGGGCAAGAGCGTCGTGCCCGCCGTGCGGCAGTACGTCGCGCTGCGCGGGGGCCTGCCCGACCTCCCGCGCGGCGTCCCGTCGAAGGCCGAAACGCTCGCGCTCCTCGCCTCCGGCTGGCTCGACTCCAAAGTGCGCGAGGGCGATCTGTACCGCCACGCGTTCTGGCCCGGTTTCGGGGCGCAGCCCGCCGCGGACGCCGCGCTCCTGATGGACTGGCTGGCCGTGGCGCTGCCGGACGACCCGCTTTCGAGCCGCCTGCGCGAGTCGGCGCGCGGGGCGCTCGGGAAGGTCGCGCCGCGGGACTACAACAGCGCGGCGGTTTCGCACGTCCGCTACCCCGTCCCCGCGCTCGTCTACGGCGCGGTCGCCGAGAACGCCGACCGCGCCCGAGAGGCGGGCCGCGCCCTCCTCGCCCGGTTCGAAGCCGACGGCACCGTCCTCTACCGGAAGCCGCCGAACGGCCCGGATTATGGCAGGACCCATTTCGCCCCGCACGCCAACGGCCTGACCGCGCTGTCGGTGGCGGCCCTGCTGGAGGCGGCGACCGTGAGCGGCGACCCGGACCTGCTGCGTGAAGGGCTGCGCCTGCTGCGCGCCCTGGACCGTTACGCGAACACCGTCCCGCGCGGCGCGCAGACCTGGGAGGTGCCGCTGCACACGCCCGACATCCTCGCCTCCGCCCACCTCGTGCGCGCCTACACCCTCGGCTACGAGATGACCGGCGACGGGTCGTTCTTCGAGCAGGCGCGCTACTGGGCGTGGACCGGCGTGCCGTTCGTGTACCTCGCCGACCCCACCGACGGGCCGGTCGGCCGGTACGCGACCATCGCCGTGCTCGGGGCGACGAACTGGGTCGCGCCCGTCTGGCTCGGCCAGCCGGTCCAGTGGTGCGGGCTCGTCTACGCCGACGCCGTCGCCCGCTTCGCCCGCCACGACCCCAACGGCCCCTGGAAGCGCCTCGCCGACGGCATCACCGCCTCCGGAATCCAGCAGACGTGGCCCCGCGGAGACCCGGACCGCCAGGGACTGCTGCCCGACTACTACCTGCTCCGCCCGCAGACCCGCGACGGCCCCGCCATCAACCCCGGCACGCTCCAGACCGGCGCCGCGCGGCTGTTCGACCGGCCCGCCCTCTACGATTTCCGCGCCTTCCCCGCCGGCGGACTCCTCGTCCACGCCCCCGGCACACTGGAGGACGCCCGCGAGCAGTCCGGTCGCGTCACCTTCAAAGTGAGAGGGTGGCCGAAACGGCCCTACCACGTGCTCGTGTCCGGCATAACGACGGAGCCGCGGGTCCGTATCAACGGGCGTACGGCGACGTTATCCGCGCCGCACCAGTACGACGCGGGGAACGGCCGGCTCATCCTTCAGGTAGAGGGCGAGCCGACGATCGGGATCGAAACGCAGTGATCCGCCGCTCCTTCCGCGGCATGGGGCGGGCTGCGGCTCCAGGACGCCGCCTCGTCCGTGTGGTAAAACGAAACGGATGGTAACGGGTAAGCATGATAAAACAGGGAACGTGAGCGCCCTGGCAGACAGCGCTGGCAGCCCGGCCTCCGCCGCAACGCGGGCCTTCCGCCGTGCTTCAGGACGACGGTCCAGGCGACACCCCGCGCGCCGGCAATGCTGCTGCGGCGGCGGGGGAGCCTGACCGCATGGGACCGAACGATCCACGACCTGCCGCCGTCGCCCCGCGGAAAAGGGTACGCCCCACGGTTTTGCTGTTCGGGGCGCTCGCCGGGGTGCTGCTTGCCAGCGTCGCCTTTGTGCTTCCCAGC
>CADCTO010000468.1 GCA_902805585.1 uncultured Armatimonadota bacterium
CTCTAATAAAGACATGCTCACGGTCAAGGTGGACCGCAAGCGCAAGATCCCGGTGACGACGCTGCTGCGCGCGCTGGCGCCCGAGTACGGCACCGACGAGGCGCTGTTCGACCTGTTCAAAGATGTGGACGACGACCCGGACCACTCGTTCATCGAGAGCACCATCGGCACCACCACGCGCCGGGACCCGGCGCACAGCTACCAAGAGGGGCTGATGGAGATCTACCGGCGGCTGCGGCCCGGTGATCCGGCAACAGCGGAGAACGCGCGCACGCTGGTGCACGGGCTGTTCTTCAACCCCAGGCGATACGACCTGGGCCGCGTGGGCCGCTACAAGCTCAGCAAGCGGCTGAAGATCGTGGGGCGCACCGAGCGCACGCTCACCCCGGATGACATGGTGAAGATCGTGCGCCAGATGGTGGTGATGAACCGGGACCAGGTCAAGCCCGACGACATCGACCACCTGGGCAACCGCCGCATCCGTGCGGTGGGCGAGCTGATCCAGAACCAGTTCCGCATCGGCCTGCTGCGCATGGAGCGCGTCATCAAGGAGCGCATGACCATCCAAGACCCCGAGTCGGCAACACCGGCCGCGCTGGTCAACATCCGCCCCGTGGTCGCCGCCATGAAGGAGTTCTTCGGCGGCTCCCAGCTCTCCCAGTTCATGGACCAGACCAACCCGCTCGCTGAGCTGACCCACAAGCGTCGCCTCTCGGCGCTGGGCCCTGGCGGTCTTTCCCGTGAGCGCGCCGGCTTTGATGTGCGCGACGTGCACGAGAGCCACTACGGCCGCATCTGTCCGGTGGAGACGCCGGAAGGCGCCACCATCGGCCTAGTGGGGGCGCTGGCGACGTACGGGCGCATCAACGACTACGGCTTCATCGAGACGCCCTACCGCAAGGTCAGCCTCGACTCTGATGGGGTACGGCGCGTGACGGACGAGGTGGTCTGGCTCACGGCGGATGACGAGGAGGCGTACGCCATTGCCCAGGCCAGCACCCGACTGGACGAGGACGGCCGCGTGGTGGAGGCGCGGGTTGCCGGCCGCTTCCAGGGCACGATCCAGGAGCTGCCCGCCACGCGGATCGAGCTGATCGATGTGACGCCGCGCCAGGTCTTCTCGGTCGCATCGTCGCTGATCCCCTTCTTAGAGCACGACGACGCCAGTCGCGCCCTGACCGGCGCCAACCAGCAGCGCCAGGCGGTGCCGCTACTGTCGCCGCAAGCGCCGTTGGTTGGCACGGGGGTGGAGGCGCACGCGGCGCGCGACTCGGGCTACCTGGTGCTGGCGCGCGCGGCGGGCGCCGTGACACGCGCCACCGCCGCCGAGGTGGTGGTGCGTGACGCGTCCGGCGCGGAGCACGTCCACCGGCTGCGAAGCTTCAGGCGCACCAACAACGGGACGTGCCTCAGCCACCGCCCCATCGTCACCACGGGGCAGCAAGTCGCCGAGGGGCAGCCGCTGGCCGACACGATGAGTACCGAGGGCGGCGAGCTGGCGCTGGGGCAGAACCTGCTGTGCGCATTCATGTTTTGGGAGGGCGGCAACTTCGAGGACGCAATCCTGATCAGCGAGCGGCTGGTTATGGATGACCGCTTCACGAGCATCCACATCGAGAAGTACGACGTGGAGTCGCGCGACACCAAGCTGGGGCCGGAGGAGATCACGCGCGACATCCCCAACGTTGGCGAGGACGCGCTCAAGGACCTGGACGAGGAAGGGATCATCTACGTAGGGGCCAGGGTGCGCGCGGGCGACGTCCTGGTGGGCAAGATCACGCCCAAGGGCGAGACCGAGCTGACCGCGGAGGAGCGCCTGCTGCGCGCCATCTTCGGCGAGAAGGCGCGCGAGGTCAAGGACACGTCCCTGCGGGTCCCCTCCGGCGAGTACGGCACGGTAATCGAGGTGCGGCGCTTCGCGCGCGAGAGGGGTGACGACCTGCCGCCGGGCGTGAACGAGCGGGTGCGGGTGCTGGTGGCCGTCAAGCACAAGATCGAGGAGGGCGACAAGCTGGCGGGGCGCCACGGCAACAAGGGCGTCATCGCGCGCGTGCTGCCGGTGGAGGACATGCCGTACCTGGAGGACGGCACGCCGGTGGACATCATCCTGTCGCCGCTGGGCGCGCCGTCGCGCATGAACGTGGGCTCGGTACTAGAGGCACACCTGGGCTGGGCGGCGGCTGCGCTGGGGCTGAAGGTGGCCTGCCCAGTGTTCGAGGGGGCGACCGAAGCACAGGTGGCGGCCCTCCTGAGGCAGGCGGGGCTGCCGCCGAGCGGCAAGGCGCCGCTCTTTGACGGCCGCACTGGAGACCGGTTCGAGCAGGACGTGTGTGTGGGGCACGTGTACATGCTCAAGCTGCACCACCTGGTGGAAGAGAAGGTGCACGCGCGGTCAACGGGGCCGTACTCGCTGATCACGCAGCAGCCGCTGGGGGGCAAGGCGCAGTTCGGCGGCCAGCGCCTGGGCGAGATGGAGGTGTGGGCGCTGGAAGCCTACGGCGCCGCCGCCGTGCTTCAGGAGCTGCTCACGGTCAAGTCGGACGACGACGTGGGGCGCGTGAAGACCTACGAGGCGATCGTGAAGGGCCAGCCGGTGCCGGCGCCGGGCGTGCCGGTCAGCTTCCGCGTGCTAACCAAGGAGCTCAACGCGCTGGGCCTCACCGTAGAGGTACTCGACGAAGACGACGCGCAGATCCAGCTGGTCGCCGATAGCGGAGACGATGAGCTGCCCGCGCTCGGCATCAACCTGGCCGGACTGGAGGGGCCGGACTGAACAGGCGTGGTCGATCGATGTTCACGGTTGGGTAGCTCCCTGGACTGGAGCGGCGTAGTGCAATGGCAACGCGGGTGGAGGACGAGCCCTTACGTGGCGTTAACGATGCGGTGATCTTCCGTTTATCGCTCGCCGGCAGTATCTGGTCATGGGCACATGCGCCCTGCCATTTGCATTCTGAGCCGGCACGGTAGTGCCCAAGGAAGGTCCCATGAAACGACACTGGCCGCTGGTCCTGAGCACACTCACCGCCGTCGCGCTGTCGGCATGCGCCACAAGTCCGCTGGCAAACGCGAGCGCCGCCGATGCGCGCGTGGAGGCGGTCGCCTCGGCCATGACCGACGGGACCGCAGCCGCCGCAGCCGACCCGGCTGCGAGTCAGGCGGCCAGCGTGGGCACGGGCGCGCCGGCCGGTGGCGCCGGGTCGTCCAGCGCCCGGTTCTCCACCGACGACGCGGTGCCGATCACCCTGGGGGACCAGATCGTCATCGGCGGGCCCGGCGCCACCGTCAGCGGGAACACCGTCACCATCACCGATGCGGGCGCCTACCGTATCGCCGGCACGCTGGCGGACGGACAGGTCGTGGTGCGTGCCGCGGACAACGCCAAGGTGACGCTGGTGCTCGAAGGCGCCCGCATCAGCTCGTCCAGCGGCGCGCCGCTAGCGGTGATGAGCGACACCGACCTCACGCTGGTGCTGGCCGACGGCAGCGAGAGCTTCCTGAGTGACGCGGCGAGCTACGTGCTGCCTGCAGGGGCCGACGAGCCGAACGGGGCGCTGTTCGCCAAGGGCGACCTCACTATCGACGGTGCGGGCGCCCTGACCATTGACGCCAAATACCAGCACGCTATCCGGGGCAAGGACGACATCACCATCGACGGCGGGAACATTACCCTCACTTCCAAGGGTGACGCGGTCAACTCCAACAATGACCTGACGCTCAACAGTGGCCGGATCAGCATCTCTGCAGGCGACGACGCGCTGCACGCCGACCTCAAGCTCACCATCAACGACGGCAGCATCTCCATCGGCCGCAGCTACGAGGCGATCGAGAGCGAGCAGATCACCATCAACGGCGGCACCATCTACGCCGCCTCCTCCAACGACGCCATCAACATCTCGGCCGCCGGCGCCGCGCCCGCTGGTGGCGGCCGCGGCGCTCCCGCGGCCGGCACTGCCGCCACGGCCGCACCGCGCCTGCTCACCATCAACGGCGGTTACGTCGTGCTCGACGCCAGTGCGGGCGATGGTCTGGACTCCAATGGCTCCATCAGCATGACCGGCGGCACGGTGATCGTGCACGGGGCGCCGATCAATATGGAGGCCCCGATCGACTACGACGCCTCGTTCACTATGACCGGTGGCACCATCGTCGCCGCGGGCAGCGCCGGCATGGCCCAGGCGCCCGGCGGCACCTCCACCCAGAACTCGGTTATGGTCACGTTCCCGGCGATGCAGCCGGCGGGCACGCTGGTGCACCTCGCCGGCGAGGACGGGAAGAACGTGCTGACGTTCGCCCCGCCGAAAGCGTTCCAGTCGCTAGTGCTGTCTTCACCAGACCTGCGGCTGGGCGCGACCTACCGCGTCTCCACCGGTGGCAGCGCGGCCGGCACGCCGGTGGACGGGCTGTACGCCGCGGGGCCGCAGAGCGCCGGCACTGAGTTCGTGAGCTTCACCGTGACGGGGCCCGTCACCCGTGCGGGCGCAGCCGGCGTTGCCCGCGTCGGGCGGCGGTAGGCCTTGAGATCGGCTACGGAGGTCACCCATGTTTGGTGAAATCCCCGACTTCATCCTGGGCGCCGGGTTCAATCTGGTGGTGGCGGTGGCGATCGTGCGGGGGATTTATTATCCCGCCACTCGGGACAAGAGCCACGTGTTCTCGTTCCTGGCGTTCAACACGGTCATCTTCTTCGTGCTCAGCTTGCTCAAGAGCGTGGAGCTGTCCGTGGGGGTGGGCTTCGGCTTGTTCGCCATCTTCTCAGTGCTGAACTACCGCACCACCGAGATGGCCATCCGCGAGATGACCTACCTCTTCACGCTGATTGCGCTGCCGGTGATGAACGCCTTCCTGCTGGCCGGGAACGGCGGCAGCGTGCCCCAGGTGTTGGTGGGCAACGTGGCTATCGTGCTGCTACTGCTGGCGCTGGAGCGGGAATGGGGCTTCCGGTTCGAGGCGAGCCACCGGCTGACGTACGACCGGCTGGACTTGATCGCCCCCGCCAACTG
>CADCTO010000469.1 GCA_902805585.1 uncultured Armatimonadota bacterium
GGCGGCGACGGCCTGCTCTCCACCCTCCACATAGAGGCGGCCGAGGCCCTGGGCCTGGCCGACGACCTCGACGAGGTGACCGCATCCTGCCTCGACACCCTGCGCCTGGCCGGTCCCTCGTTCGATTTCGAGAAGGCGCTGTAAGGGCGAGGCAGAGGGACCGCGGGTACAATACCCTTGCATGGACGAGGAAAGTCGCGCGGTTTTTCTTGAGGCTCTCCGGGACGGGGTGGCTGCGCTCGATTTGCAGTTAACGGACGCACAGCTAGACGCCTGCGTGCGCTACACTGACCTGTTGCTCCAAACGAACGCCCACACCAATCTGACCCGCATCACCGAGCCGGCGGCCGTCGCCGTCAAGCACTTCGTCGATTCCCTCGCGCTTCTGACGGCGTGTCCCGACCTGCCGCAAGGGGCGTCCGTCGCCGACGTCGGTACCGGGGCGGGTTTCCCGGGCATCCCGCTCAAGATCGCCCGCCCCGACCTGCGCTTCCACCTGGTCGACGCGCTGCAAAAGCGGCTTACGTTCCTGGCCGAGGTGGTCACGGCGCTGGGACTGACCGACGTGGCAATGGTCCACGCGCGCGCCGAGGACGTGGGTCGCGACCCGGCGCACCGCGACGCGCACGATGTGGTCGTCGCCCGCGCCGTCGCCGGCCTGCCCACGCTGCTGGAGTGGTGCGCGCCGCTCGTGCGCGTCGGCGGCCGGTTCGTCGCCATGAAGGGCGCGAACGTGGACGACGAGATCGCCGATTCCCTCGGCGCCCAGAAGGCGCTGAACGTCCGGCTCGCCGCGGACACCCGCCTGCACCTGCCCGCGACCGGCGACGATCCCGAGCCGCCGCTGCGCCGCCTCCTGGTTTTCGAGAAACTCCGCCCCACGCCGGCGCGCTTCCCGCGCCGCGCCGCGGAGACCAAGGGGAAGCCGCTGTAAGCCCCCTCCCCCGAGGCGGGGGAGGGGGCGCATGGTACAATACAAGTGAACGAGGGGGCGCAGGGGGTCTGGTGGCCCTCCCGGTCTTCAAAATCGCGTGCGGGGCGGTGATGCCGTCCCGGGTGGGTTCGATTCCCACACGCCCCCGCCACCACTATTCCACATCGGCAGCCGGCGTGAATCTCCTCGCCAACCGGGTATCCTTACGGGGACACCCGCAGCGAAAGGAAACCGCCGATGCGCCTCACGAACACGCTCCCGATCGCCGGGCTTGTGGCCGCGCTGGCACTTGCCAGCCTGACCACCGCCGGCTGCCGCAAACGTACGGTCCGGGTCGAGCCGAACGAGATACCGCGGACAGAAACGACCACGCCGACGCCGCCCCCGGCGGGCACCACGCCCACGCCCGGCGACGCGCCGCCGCCTACCTCGCCGACCACGCCCCCGACGCCGGACCCGCAGCCCACATCGCCCAACATCGGCGACGGCGGGAGGGCGCGAGTGCGCGTGATCCACGCCTCGCCCACAACGCCTCCCGTGGACATCGTGGTGAACGACAGCGCGGCGATCTCGGGCCTGTCGTACAAGTCCGCGACGCCCTACGTGCGCGTGCCGGCGAGCACGGTCCGCGCGGCGGTGGTGCGTGCCGGTTCCGACACGGCGGTGCTCGCGCCGACCGACCTGACGTTCCCCGAAGGGCGCGATTATACGGTGGTCGCGCTGGGCAAGACCGAAGGCGATGCGGTCGCGCCGCTGATCCTCGCCGACGAGAACGCGGCCCCGCCGGCCGGGAAGGCCCGCCTGCGCGTCCTCCACGCCGCGCCGGGCGCGCCTGCCGTGGACGTTTTGGTCAACGACAGGGTCGCCATCTCCAACCTGGCCTTCGGCAAGGCGCCTGTCCTGTACACGCAGCTCGACGCGGGAACCTACCAGATCAAGATCGTCCCGACGAGCGGGGGCGCGCCCGTCCTCGGCCCACTGCCGCTCGCGCTGCGTGCGGGCAAAGTCTACACGGTGATCGCCACCGGCAGCGTCGCCAACAAGACGCTGACGGTCCAGGCGTACACGGACAACTAGGGCCACGGCCCCGCCCTCACCCCCGTCCCCCTCTCCCGCCGGCGCAGCCGGGACCGTTTGGAGAGGGGGACGGGGGTGAGGGCGGAGTCTTACCCCGGAAACCCGCTCGCTTCCTTCAGGCGCCCGAAGGCGAAGGCGAGCAGCAGGGCCAGGTTCTCGATGTCCTCGCGGTTGTAGGCCAGGAGCAGGCGCAGCGCGTCCTGGTCCTTGTAGCGGCGCCACTGGCGCCACAGGCGCACGGCGTCCCAGCCGTCGAGCCCGGCGACCTCGGGCGGGCGCCCGATGCCGATCTGCCGCTCGATGGATTTCAGGCCCCCTTTGAAGCCGACGCGGCGCAGGGCGGGGCACAGGTCGATGTGGAGCTGGTCGAAGGGCAGGTCCGGGAACCGGCGGCGCAGCATCGGCAGGTCGAAGCCCGTCCCGAAGAACGTCACCCAGACGGCGAAGCGGCGCGAATCCTCGGCGAAGTCGTCCAGGTCGCGGTACTTGAGGTAGATGCGGCTTTCGACGTTGTCGTAGACGCCGATCACGGTGATCGAGTCGGGGCTCATGCCGCCGTTGGTCTCGATGTCCAGGAACGCGAGGCGGTCCATGAACTCGGGCGCGGCGCGCCAGTGGTCGCGCTGGGGCAGCGTCCGCGCGAAATAGGCGTAGTCCCCGCGTTCCAGGGCAGCGACGCTCTCCTCCAGCGCCGGCAGCAGCAGTGCCTGCTGCGCGCGGGTCAGCGGGAGGGAACCCCCGGCGGCCAGTGCCTGCTCCCACGAGAGGATGCCGGCATCCCACAGCCGCCGCTCCGTGGTCGGCCCGATCCCCTGCGCGTGGGAGAACGTCGCGGTCAGCACGGCGGTGCGTTTCTTTCCATGCCGCCATTATACCGGTAGCAGATGTGGCGAGGAAGCGGCGGACGTTCCGGTCACTTCTGTGTCGGCGGCGGCGGAGCGCTCACGGCTTCATCCGGTTTTTGAGCTGCCAGGCGCGCACGTAGTCGATCTCCATGTAGTCGGGTAGTTTCGCCTCGTCCACATCCCTGGTCGCCCAGCCGCCCATCTGGACGTTGAGGATGAGGTAAGCGGGGACCGAACCGATACGCGTGCTGGCGAACTCCGCCTTCTTGATGCCGTCGGTGTACCAGGTCAGCTTTCCGGGCTCCCACAGCAGGTCCCACGTGTGCCAGCCGTCGCGGGTCGGGCCGTAGTAGACGTTGGTGGTGCCCCACTGCTTATGGTCGGCGTCGTAGCCGTCCCAGTGGGCGGCGACGTTGTTGCGGCCGGGGCCCCACTCGGTCAGGTGCTCCAGGATGTCGATCTCCATGCCGCCGTCTTTCGTGCTCTCGCGCTTCCAGCCCTCGGGGCCGGCGGCCGGTCCGCGGTCCGGCATCATCCAGAAAGCGGGCCACAGGCCGCGTGCAGTTGGCAGCTTGACACGGGCCTCGAAGAAGCCGTAGCGCTGGGTCCACTTGTCATAGGTGATGAGGTGGCCGGTGGTGTAGTCGCGGGCGGGCAGGCTCGGGTCGTCGTACTGCGGGCCGCGCCGCTTCTCGGCCTTGATTCGCAGAATGCCGTTTTGGAGCAGGAGGTTGTTTTTGGAGTACCGTTGCGTCTGGCTGCCGAGGAGACCGTTCCACCACGTCTTATCGGACCAGAGCTTGTCGTTGATCGTTTTGCCGTCGAAGTTCTCGTTCAGGGTCTGGACCCATTCCCCCGGAACCGGAGGGCGCTTCCCCGACCATGCGGGGGGCGTGACGGGCCTGGTGCGGTCGGCCGGGGCGCTGAACAGTCCTGCCGTGCCCGCCGCGGCGGCGTCTTTGGGCGAGCCCACGGGCTTGAGGTTTCGGACCAGCAGCGTCGTTCTGTCCTGCGTGGGGTTCTGGAGGAAGACCTGCATCCCCACGATCCGCCGGGAATCGACGGGGTAGCCGGGCGCGCCGCCCGACTGGCCGAAGGTCACCTTCAGCGTCCTGGTCTGCCCCGCCGGGATCTTGGTGGACTCCGTGTTCCACGGTGATTTCTGCCAGTCTCCGGGTCCGTCCACGCGCAGGAACGCGGTCACGTCGGCGGCGCCCGGGTTGGTCAGCTCGACCTGCACGCCGCCGAAGGCGGACAGATTCCAGCCGCTGGCCGGGACGGGGAACTGGACGTTCGGGTACGCGTTCGCGCCCCTGGCGAACTCCACGCGCAGCGCCGGCGGGCCGTCCGGTTCGGCACGGCGGACGGTCGCCTGCGTGGTTTTGAACCGCCCGAGGTCGGTCGAAGCCGCGAGGTGGAGAAGCTCGCCGCTGGTCGGCGGGGCGTTCAGGTTTTCGGCGGGCGTGGGCGCGGGTGCGGCGGCCGACGATGCCGCCGGTTCCGCCGCCCCGGCGGAACCGGCGGCGCAGGCCAGAAGGACGGAAAGTGCGAGAACCGGTCGAAGTGCCACAGCAAGTCTCCCTTGTCCCTGTGCTCGGTGCGTGGCAGGCGCCACGAGGCTATTCTACCGCCGCAGCCCGCGTCGCGTGATAAGAAGGACACCGTCCACTGCGGGTGGAACTCCTGGGGCGCGAGGAGGCCGAACGCATACGACATGAAGATCACGAAACTGACGCCGTACAAGGTGGCGCCGCGCTGGGTGTTTCTCAAGGTGGAGACCGATGAGGGCATCACCGGCTGGGGCGAGCCGAGCCTGGAGGGGCAGGCGAATGCGGTCATCGGCGCGCTGAAGGACATGGAGGAGCGTGTCGTCGGCGCGGACCCGACCCGGATCGAGCGGCTGTGGCAGACGATCTACCGCGGCACGTTCTACCGGGGCGGCCCGGTGACGCTGTCGGCGCTGTCCGGCCTGGAGCAGGCGTGCTGGGACATCAAGGGGAAGGCGCTCGGCGTTCCCGTGCACGCGCTGATCGGCGGGGCGTGCCGCGAGCGCATCCGCACCTACTGCTGGGTCGGCGGCGACACGGTCGAGGCGCTGATCGAGAAGGCGCACGCGGCGGTGG
>CADCTO010000470.1 GCA_902805585.1 uncultured Armatimonadota bacterium
AGCCCCGCGCCTTCCTGCTCAATCCCCGCTGAGGATGTGTGAAGAGGGAGGCCCCCTCCGCCCCCAATTATTGGGGGCGGAGGGGGCATTTCCGCCCCGCGCCGCCGGCCGCGCCCCGCAGGAAACCTTGCGGGGCGCGGCGAACGTAGAGCCTGACATGGGCGCCGATAAAAACAAGCAGGAAGTGACCATGACCGCGGCGGTAGCGCACGCCCTGGAGGTCTTGAGCGGCCCGGTCAACCCCTCGCTGTACATCAACCGCGAACTCTCCTGGCTCCAGTTCAACCGGCGCGTGCTGGAAGAGGCATGGGACCACCGGCACCCGCTGCTGGAGCGCGTGAAGTTCCTGGCGATCTTCGGGGCGAACCTCGACGAGTTTTTCATGATCCGGGTCTCGGGGCTCCAGGCGCAGCGGGCCGCGGGCGTCGCCGACGTGGCCGCGGACGGGCTGACGCCGACCGAGGCGCTGGCCCAGATCGCCAAGCGCGTCCACACGCTGATGGAGGAGGCCCAGTCCTGCTGGAAGGAGCTGCACCACCTGCTCCATAAGACCGGCATCGAGGTGCGGCACCACCATGAGCTTTCTTCCGGCGAGAAGGAGGCGCTGGCGCGCTACTTCGACGAGGAGATCTTCCCGATCCTGACGCC
This sequence comes from uncultured Armatimonadota bacterium, assembly GCA_902805585.1. GTDB lineage: Bacteria > Armatimonadota > Armatimonadia > Armatimonadales > Armatimonadaceae > CADCTO01. Next base: position 649 of record CADCTO010000470.1, read on the forward strand.
GCTGGCCGTCGATCCCGGGCACCCGTTCCCGCACATCTCGAACCTGTCGCTGAACCTGGCCGTGGTCGTGCGTGATCCGGCGGTGGGCGAGCGCTTCGCGCGCATGAAGGTGCCCGCGACGATCCCGCGCCTGGTGCCCGTCCCGCCCGACGAGGCTGCCGCCGGCGCCACGGTCACGACCGCCGCCGCACACCGCTTCGTCTGGCTGGAGGACCTGATCGCCGCGCACGTGGGCGCGCTGTTCACCGGCCTGGAGGCCGTGGCCGCGTACCCGTTCCGCGTCACGCGCAACGCCGATGTCGAGATCCAGGAGGACGAGGCCGAGGACCTGCTGCGCACGATCGAAGAGGGCGTCAAGGAGCGGCAGTTCGGCTTCGTCACGCGCCTGGAGGTGACGCCCGCGATGCCGGGGCGCATCCGCGAGCTGCTGATCGAGAACCTGGAGATGGACGCGCGCAACATCATCGTCTCGCCGGGCGAGATGGGGCACTCGTCGCTCATGGAGCTGATGCGGCTCGACCGCCCGGACCTCAAGGACCCGCCGCACGCCCCGCGCACCCCCGACATCCTGACGACCGGCGAGGACATCTTCTCGGTCCTCGCCCGGCAGGACGTGCTGCTGCACCACCCGTTCGACGCGTTCGCGCCCGTCACCAACCTGATCGAGACCGCCGCGCACGACCCGCACGTGCGCGCGATCAAGGGCACGCTGTACCGGGTCGGGGCGGGCTCGCCCATCGTGTCGGCCCTGATCGCCGCGCGCGATGCGGACACGCAGGTCGCCGTTCTGGTGGAACTCAAGGCGCGGTTCGACGAGGAGAACAATATCGAGTGGGCGCGCGCGCTGGAGCAGGCCGGCGTGCACGTCGTCTACGGCCTGATCGGCCTGAAGACGCACTGCAAGGTGGTCCTGATCGTGCGCCGCGAGCCCGGCGGCATCCGCCGCTACCTGCACCTGGGCACCGGCAACTACAACGCCCAGACCGCGCGCATCTACACGGACTTTTCCCTGATGACGTCGGACCCGGACCTGGGCGCGGACGCGACGGACCTGTTCAACCTGCTCACGGGCTACTCGCGCCAGCAGTCGTTCCGCAAGATGCTGGTGGCGCCGATCAACCTGCGCAGGCGCATCGCGCAGATGATCGAGCGCGAGACCGAGAACGCGCGGGCGGGAAAGCGGGCGCGGCTGATCTTCAAGATGAACGCGCTCGTGGACCCCGAGATGATCGACCTGCTGTACGCCGCCTCGCAGGCGGGCGTCCAGGTGGACCTGATCATCCGGGGCATCTGCTGCCTGCGCCCCGGCATCAAGGGCATCTCGGACAACATCCACGTGGTCTCGCTCGTCGGGCGCTTCCTGGAACATTCGCGCGTTTACTATTTCGAGAACGCGGGAGGCGACCCGCGCGTGTACCTGGGCTCGGCCGACCTGATGCAGCGGAACCTGGACCGCCGGGTCGAAGTGCTGTTCCCCGTCGAGGACGCCGGCCTGCGCGCGCACATCGTGCAGGACGTGCTCGCCGTCCTGCTCGCCGATAACATCAACGCCCGCCGCCTTTTGCCCGACGGTTCGTACGAGCGCGTCCGCCCCGAGGGCCGCAAGCGGCGCATCGATTCGCAGTCGCTGTTCCTGCACGGCGCGACCGCCGCCGTCCGCCGCGCCCGGACGCCGCGCGTGCATACCTAACCCCCCGGCCCCCTTCCCTGACAAGCCCCTGCGGGGAGGGAAGGGGGAGCCAGAGGCGAAGGCGACGCGAGTCGCACCGGGGCCCTGTATAACCCTTCTGCCCCACGCCCCGCGCGGAGCATCGTCGGGAGGAGGTGGATAGCTCCCCCTTCCCTCCCCGAAGGGGCTTGTCAGGGAAGGGGGCCGGGGGGTTAGGTCACCGCGCCGGAGGCAGGACCCAGACCTCCGTGGTGGCCGGCATCGAGTCGGGTGTCACCTCGACGGTCGGTGTGTCGAAGCGGCGCACGCTTTCGGGGGGCACGAGCGACAGGAAATCCTCGACGGGGCGCAGGTTCAGGTTGATCTTGTCGTTGCCGAAGTGCATCGGGATCACGACGCGCGGCGCGAGGTCGCGGACGAAGGCGGCCAGATCGGGAAGCGCCAGGGTCGGCGCGCCGCCCGCGAGGGCGAGCAGCACGTCCACGCGCCCGCAGGCGGCGACCTGCTCCGGCGAAAGCGCGTGGCCGCAGTCGCCCATGTGCAGGACCCGGACGCCGCCCAGCGTGACGCCGAGCATGGCGAGCGGCTCGTCGTGCCGGTCGTTCTCCCAGACACGGACGGCGGTGAACGGGACGCCGCGGGCGATCCGGGGCTGCTCCGGCGCGTCGAGCAGGGCGAGGCCGTCCACGACCTGCGGGTCGCCGCCGACCCCGGCGACGTGCGAATGGTACTTGGCGTTCTCGTGCGACACGGCCACCAGATCGGCCGTGTCGTCGATGGGAGCGTAGCTGCCGACGTCGGGCGCGCGGTACGGGTCGAGGACGACCCGGACGCGCTTCCCGTGCGCGTTCGCGCCGTCCAGAAGAAAGGCCGCGTGGCCGTACCAGGTGATGTGCATCGTCGTCCCGCCTCCGCGACAGCGTTCGACGAACGCGGCGCCCGGTCCTGCCCCGGAACGTTTGCGGCCCGGGCTGCGTAAAGAAATGGTGTTTTCCCGGCGCTCGCATTCACCCGAGAAGCGCTGCGTTCGGATGGATCACGGTCCAGGAAAAACGGGAGGAGTGCGAGTGACAACGTTTACGATGATCAAGCGCCTGGCGGCTACCGCCGCCGTGGCGCTCAGTGTAGGGGGCGCCGCGGGCGCCCAGCCGTCCCCGCCCCCTACGCAGGCGCAGATGCAGGCGCAGGCGGACGCGGCACGCGATCGGCTCTACAAAGAGCTGGGCGTTACCGCGGCACAAAAGCAGAAACTGACCGCCATCGAGAATAAGTACAAGCAGATCGTGCGGGGGCGGTACCAGGCGTTCAGCAAAAAGTACCCGAAGGCGACCCCGGCACAGCAGCAGAGCTTCATGGCCGAGATGCAGTCCATCGCCCCCAAAGCGCGGGCGGAATCCATGGCGGTGCTGACCCCCGCCCAGCGGGTGAAGCTTAAGAAGATGATGGCGGCGCAGTCGGGAAACGCGCCGCGCTAAATGCGCCGGGGAGGCGTCCGTCCGCGCCCCTTCCCGGCCCCTTTATGGTACAACAGGTTAGTCTACCGCCCGGCGGCCGTGTCCACGGGCTTTGGAGGAACGGGATGACGTTGATGACGAAGCGCCTGGTGGCCGCGGCTGCCGTGACGCTGGGCGTACTGCCGTCGGCCCTGGCACAGCCGGCGGGGGGCGCGGGGCAGCAGCGGCCGACGCCGGAGCAGATGCGGCAGATGCAGCAGGCGCGCGCCGCGCAGCTCAAGGCGGCCAAGGAGAAGCTGTACAAGGACCTCGGCATCACGGGGGACCAGAAAGAGAAGCTGGAAGCCATCGAGAAGAAGTACACGGCGCTCCAGCAGAAGCTGGTCCGTGAGATGGAAGTCCTCGGAATGAAGGCGCAGTCCGAGCAGATGGCGGTGCTGACCGCGGCACAAAAGGACAAGCTGAAGAAGATGATGGCGAGCCGCCCCGGCGCTCGCTGAACCCGGTTCCCTCGCCGGCACGCCGCCCGCTGCTCGGTGGCCGCCGAGCAGCGGAACGCCAGACGACACAGGAGCCCCCGGCCTTTGGCCGGGGGCTCCTGTGTCGTGGGACGCGTTCGCCTATTTCGGGGTCGGGCGGGCCCCGCCGGCCCCCGCAGCCCCCGGCGCTCCCGCCTTGGCGGGGCCCGGCCCCTTATATTTTGCTGTCGCTTCGTCCTGCGGTTTGCTGCTACATCCTGCGAGCGCGACCGCCGCGACGAAGGTGGCCCCGAGAGCGGTCGCCACTAGCCTTTTCGTCCTAATTGCCTTGATCATCGGTGTCCCAAAGGTATTTCGTCACATCGGTGATCACGACGTCGGACTGGCTGATGTCCGGGTTCCAGTTGGTGCCCGCGGCCAGGGCTGCCGGCTTCATCCACTTCACGTGGCCGTCGACCCAGCTCACGTTCATGCCGACGGTATGCCGCGGGCTCGCATTGCCGTACGGGCCCAGCGCACCATCCTTGCCCCAACCACCCCAGCCGAGGGTGTTCGGCGCGGTGGCCCCGTCGGGCGCGTCGACCATGCCGCCGAACTGACCGCCGGCGGAGGTGAAACCGGTCCCGGAATCGACGAACATAACGGTTTCCGCCGGGCTGTTGATCCCCGCGATCCCCTTGGTGCGGGTGTACCAGTCGGGCGTACCGGACGGTTGT
>CADCTO010000471.1 GCA_902805585.1 uncultured Armatimonadota bacterium
ACCCGCGTTACCTCGACCTGTGCGACGAGATGGGCCTGATGGTCTGGTACGAGATCCCGAACTGGGCCGTGCTGACCAAGCGGAGCGGACGGCGCGGGCGCGAGCACCTGGAGGCGATGCTGGAGCGCGACTACAACCACGCCAGCCTGCTCATCCTGTCGGTCATGAACGAGTCGTGGGGCATCGACCTGACGGAGAAGTGGCAGCGCGAATGGCTGGTCGAGATGTTCGACTACGCCAAGAGCCTGGACCCGACGCGGCTCGTGGTCGATAACTCGGCGTGTGTCCCCAATTTCCACGTCAAGAGCGATCTGGACGACTACCATGTTTACTTCTCGGTCCCGGACCACGCGCGCCGCTGGGAAGCCTGGTGCGAGGATTTCGCGAACCGCCCCGCGTGGACCTACAGCCGCTACGGGGACGCCCAGCGCACGAAGCAGGAGCCCATCGTGCTGTCCGAGTTCGGCAACTGGGGCCTGCCGAAGCTGTCCCAGCTGCGCCGGTGCCAGGCGGAGAACAGGGACCCGTGGTGGTTCGCGACCGGCGCGGGCGCGGCGCGGCCCGAAGGCTGCGAGGACCGGTTCCGCCAGTACCACCTCGACCGCGTGTTCGGGTCGTGGGACAAGATGGCCGAGGCGAGCCAGTGGCAGGAGTTCCTGTCGCTGAAATTCGAGATCGAGACGATGCGGAAGCACTCGTCGATCGTCGGCTTCGTGATCACGGAGTTCACCGACCTGCACTGGGAGGCGAACGGCCTGCTCGACATGTGCCGCAACCCCAAGGTCTTCCACAAAAAGCTGCCGGAGATCCTGGGGCAGGATCTGCTCATCCCCGACCGGCCGCGCGGCGGCGCCTACTGGGGCGGGGAGTTCTTCACGCTGCCCGTCCTGCTGTCGCACTTCTCGCGCCACGACCTCGCGGGCGCCACGCTGTTCTGGGACGTCGAAGGGTTCGGCGAACTCTCGGGCCAGATCCCTGTCGTCGAGGCGCCGCCCATCGGCACCAGTAAGATCGGGGAGGCGTCTCTGCGCATCCCCGACGTGGACAAGGCCCGAGTCGTGCGCCTGCGCCTGCGGCTGGTGGACAAAACGGGGGCCGAGATCACCCGGGCCGACGACACCTACTCGTGGTACCCGGCCACCGCGCGCGACATCCCGCTGCGGCAGGCCGTCTACGTCCACGACCCGCGCGGCATCCTCCCGAACGCGCGCCAGGCGCTGCGCGAAGCGGGCGTCCGGCTGGCCGAGCACCTCGACGACGACGTCCTCTGCCTGGCCTCGGAACTCGACGACCGGCTGCTGCGCTGGGTGGACCGCGGCGGGGCCGTGCTGCTGCTGGCGCTGGAGCGGGAAAGCCTGCCGCGCACGACGAGCGGCCTGGCCAGCGTCGGGCGGGACAAGAACGGCTGGTGGGGCGACTGGTGCTCGGGGCTCAACTGGTTCAAGCCCGACGGCGCGAAAGCCGGCGGGCCCTGGGCGGGGCTGTCGCACCTGTCGCCCTTCGACTTCACGTTCCAGAACGTCGTGCCCAAGCGCGTACTGACCGGGTTCGACGCGGACCGGGACTTCGACGACATCTGGGCCGGCCTGTTCCTGGGCTGGGTGCACTTCCCCGCGACCTACGCCGGGGGCTTCCGCTACGGCGCCGGGAAGGTGCTGGCGACGACCTTCGACCTGCTGCGCTACATCCGCCGCGACCCGGTCGGGCTGATCATGCTGGGCGACCTGCTGCGCTTCGTCGGCTCGCCGAAGTTCGCGCCCAAAAAGGTCGTCGAGATGACGCGCGTCGAGATGTCGCACACGCTGGTGAACACGGCCGAGGAGGGCGGAGCGGTCTGGCGCTACGCCACCGCGGAGCCGCGCGGCGATTGGACCGCGCCCGACTTCAATGACGGCGCCTGGAAAACGGGCAAGTCCGGCTTCGGCCGGGGCCTGGAACAGGTCACGGCGCGCACCCGCTGGAACACGGCCGACATCTGGCTGCGCCTCGAAGTCCACGTCCCGCCGGAAGGGGTCCGCGGGGCGTCCGTGCGCTATTTCCACGACGACGACATGGAGGTGTGGGTGAACGGGGAGCCGCTCTTCGCCCGCCCCGGCTACTGCACGGACTACGAAGATCTGACGCTGGCGCCGGACCAGGCGGCGCTGTTCGTGCCGGGCCGGAACGTCGTCTGCGTCCACTGCGTGAACCGACAGGGGCCGCAGTACGTGGACATCGGCATCACCTATGAGCCCGGCGAGACGGCGCTGCCGCCGGCCGGCGCGCCGGCCCGACCGGACGAGGCCAAGGGTACCGCGGACGGGAACGGCGCCGTGTCCGCAACCGAAGTCGCCCGGCGCGAGGAGAGGACCCTCCAGACCACGGAGGCGTGAAGGCTCTCCGGCCGGGCGGCGCGTCTCCCTGTCGGCGTCGGCAGGGTGATGGCTACGGTCCGGTCTTTACCGACGGCGGCCCGGGAACGGCTGTCTCGTCTGGCATGCGCGGCACGGGGTCGCTGATCAGGCGCACGCCGCGCTGATAGGTGAAGTACGCGTAGGCCCACTGCAGCAGTACGCTCAGCCGGTTGCGGAAGCCGACCAGGTACACGATGTGCAGGCCCAGCCACATCAGCCAGGCGACGAAGCCGGTGAAGCGGAAGCGGCCGATCTCGGCCAGCGCGCGCGCGCGGCCCAGCACGGCCATGTTCCCCTTGTCCCAGTAGCGGAACGGTCGGCGCGGGCGCCCCCGCAGGTCGCACTCGATGTTCTGGGCGGCCCGCCGCCCGCCCTGGATGGCCCCCTGCGCGACCCACGGGACGGGCTTCCCGTTCTCCTGGGTGAGCGTCGCCAGGTCGCCCACGACGAACACCTCGGGCCGCCCCGGCACCGACAGGTCCTTTTCCACGGGCACGCGCCCCACCCGGTCCAGCGGCACGCCCAGCGAACGGGCGAGGGGCGAGGCGGCGTTCCCTGCGGCCCAGAAGACGGTGCGGGTCGGGATGCGCTCGTCCCCGGCGTACACGGCGTCCGGCTCGATGCGCGTGACCAGGCAATTCAGCCGGACCTCGACGCCGAGCTTTTCCAGGTCGCGCTTCGCCCGGTCGGCGAGCGACTGCGGAAAGGTGGGGATCAGGCGCGGCCCGCCCTCCAGAAGGATCACGCGCGTGTTCCGCGTGTCGATGCGCCGGAAGTCGGCGCGCAGGGCGTTCTTCGCGATCTCCGGCATGACGCCGGCCAGCTCCACCCCGGTCGCGCCGCCGCCGACGATCACGAACGTCTGGTACGCCTGGCGCTCGACCGGGTCGTCGGTCTTTTCCGCCTCCTCGAAGGCCAGCAGGAAGCGCCGGCGTACCTCCACCGCGTCGCCGATGCTCTTCAGGCCGGGCGCCAGCGGTTCCCAATCGTCGTGCCCGAAGTAGGAGTGCCGCGCGCCGGTGGCGACGATCAGGAAGTCGTAGGGCACCTCGCCCGGCTCGCCGTCCACGCACACCACGCGCCGCTCGGGCTCGATCTGCGTCGCCTCGGCCAGCAGGACCGTCGCGTTTTTCTGGCCGCGCATCAGGAAACGGATCGGGGCCGTTATGTCGCTGGGCGCGAGCTGGGCGGTCGCGACCTGGTACAGGAGCGGCTGGAACACGTGGTGGTTCGTCCGGTCCAGCAGCGTCACCTCGACCGGTGCGTTTCTGAGCGTCCGCGCCGCCGTCAATCCCCCGAACCCGCCGCCGATGATCACCACGCGCGGTCGCGCGCGGCCCGTGTCTTCTGTCATCGCGAGCCTCCTTGCGGCTGTTGCGCCGCCTTCGTCACTTGCCCGACGATCTGGATCGCTGCGGCGGCTTTCGGATCGGCGATCAGGCGGCCGCCGCGCACGGTGGCCCCGACCACGATCCCCGCGCCGACCAGGACCAGGTTCTTGATGATGTACTGCCCTTCCAGGGTCGGCACGAGGGGGAAGCGCGCCCACGTCTCCTGCGGGAACAGGAACAGAGGCGTGAGGGTGCCGGGCATCTGGAGGAACAGGAGCAGCAGGGTGAGGCGCAGGGCGACGCCGGTGATGAGCCCGAGCCCGATGGCGCACTCCCACAGGGCGAGGACCGGCAGGCTGACCGGCGGCGGGACCAGGCCGAAGGTGAGCGTCTCGATGGTGCGCCCGGCCAGCATCTCGGCGGAGCTGAGCCCCGGGAAGAACTTCAGCACGCCGAACCAGAGGAACACGACGCCCAGCGCGATGCGGGTGAAGCGCACGCCGCTGCGGGCCATCCATTCCGTGATGCGCGCGTCGGCGCGGTGGAACCGGTCATAAAACGAACGCAACATACCGCCTCCTCCGTGACGGGGAGAGAAGCTCCCCGCGTGTCGCGGCAGCATCGGCGCGGCGTCTTTGTCGTTCTATCGGTTACATTGTACCATATTTCACAAAGTCTCAAGCGGTGTCGCGGGGCGGGTTTCTGCGGCGGCCGAGCCACCAGACGGCGCCCGACAGGAGCAGGACGAGGCCGAACACCAGCAGCCCCATCTCGGCCCGCGCCGCCGTCGCGCCCGCGAGGGCATACAGGAACGCCGCCGGGACCGCGCCGAGGGCGGCGGCCACGCCCGCCTGCCCCCACCCCATCGGTGAGGCGCCGGCCAGGATCGCGACGGTTTCGGCGAGCAGCGGGAGCGGGCGCGAGGCGACGATCGCCAATGCCCCCCACCGCTCCAGCAGTCGCCCCGCCCGCTCGTGCTCGGCCGGCGTGACGAACCGCCGGATGGCCTGGTTGCCGGAGCGCCCGACGCCGAAGGCGACGAGGAACGCACCGAGCGAGCCGAGCCAGGAGAGCAGCGCCCCGGTCCAGACCCCGAACCGCGCGCCGTGCGCGACCATCCCCACGCTCGACGGCACGGGCAGGAGGACATCGACGACCAGCAGCAGGACGCCCACGGCCCCCGCCCCCCATCCCCGCTCGTTGAGCCACGGCGATGGGTCCACGAGCAGAGGCACGTTCG
>CADCTO010000472.1 GCA_902805585.1 uncultured Armatimonadota bacterium
AAGAGCGGGACGGGGGCGAGCGGCCTGGCGCAGGATCTGCTCGGCAAGATCTCGCCCAACGAGCGGCAGTTCCTGAGCGTTTCGGTCCCCAAGAACTTCGACGGCAAGCAGGTGCGGCTCGCCGTGCAGCGCGTCGGCCTGCTGCCGTATCTGGGCCCCATGCTGCCCAAATACGAGTGCAAGACCGAGGTGCAGGTGGGCAAGCCGGCCCAGGAAGAGATCGCGTCCGCGGCACGAACGGGCGGCAGTTTCGAGCGGGGCGCGACCTTCTCGATCCGGGACACCCGGCAGCAGATGGGCGGCGCGCCCGGGTCGGTACAGCTCGGCGGCGGCGAGGCCGAGGTCGTGGGCTGGCGGCCGGACGTCGTACGTGCCCGCGTGCCTTTCGACGCTCCCGAAGGCACGCAGGAAGTCATCGTCACCACGAGCGACGGGCGCATCATCAACGCCGGGACCATCACCGTCGACGAGTCGCGCAAACGCGCGGCGGAGGAAGCCCGCCGTCGCGAGGCCGAGGAACGCAGGCGCGAGGAGGCGCGCCGCCGGGAGGAGGGCGCCCGGCGGCAGGAAGAGGCCGACGCCCGCCGCAAGGAGCAGGACGAAGCGGCCCGGCAGACCCAGGAAGCGCGCGAGGCCCAGGAAGAAGCCCGGCAGGCTCAGGAAGAGTTACGCCGTCGCGAGGAGGCCGCGCGCCGCGCACGGGAAGAGGCGGGCGGGGATGCCGCAAAGCAGGAAGCGGCGCGGCGCGCCACGGAGGCCGCTCGGCGGGCGCGGGAGGAAGCGCGCCGCCGCGACGAGGCCGCTCGCCAGGAGCGCCAGGAGGCCGCGCAGGAGAAGGAAGAGGCGCGCCGGAAAGAGGCGGCCCGCCTGGCCGCGGAAGAGGCTCGCAGGAAGGAAGACGCCCTGCGAAGGGAACAGGCGCGGCAGGCCGAGGAGGCTCGCCGCCGTGAGGAGGCGGCCCGCCAGAACTCCGGACGGGCACGGGAGATGGCGCGCCTGCGCGAGCAGCGGGACGAACTGGCGGCGCGGCGTGACGCCCTGCGCCGCGAACTGAACGCGGAGATGGCCGAATGGCGCAAAAAGGCCGCCGAGATCGACGCGCGCCGGGATGAGCTCGCCCAGCGCCAGGAGGCCCTTCGCCAGGAAGCCGGCACCGTGGACCGGGGCGACGCCGGCGCCGTGGCCGCATACAACCGAAAGATCCAGCAGTTCGAAGACGAGCGCCGGGCGTTCAACCAGGACGTCCGTGACGTGAACGCCGCGAAAGCGCAGATCGAAGCCAAGACCCGGCAGCTGGGCGAGGTAGCCGCCCGGGTGCGCGAGCTGGACGAGCAGCTCCGCTAGCCGGGTCGGAGGGCGGTTACGGGGCCGCCGCCACGGCCCGGACGTCCACGGTGACCGGGTGCTCCTGCCTGACCGCGAAGAACAGGAACCGCGGCGTGCCGATCTTGTGTTCGTCCAGCCGCACGACGAAGCGGGCCACGATGTGTAACCTGTCGCGGCCCGCCCGGTCGCGTTCGCGCGTGACGGTCACGGCGGGCGCGATGTCGCGCGTGACGCCGTGGAGGGTGAACGTCCCGCGCGCCGTCCCGCTCAGGGTTCTGCCCGGCGTCAGCGCCGTCCCGGCGGGACCCTCCAGGCGGTTAAGGACGAAGGCGGCCGTGGGGAACTTGTCGGTTTCGAGGAAGCGGCGTCGCATGTTCGAGTCGCGCGAGCCGTTGCCGGTCCGCAGCGACGACAGCTTCACCTCGAAGCGCGCCGACGGCTCGTGGCCGGGCCGGTCGGGGTCGACGCGCACCTCGCCGGAAACCTGGTCCGTGGTGCCCGCATACGTCTCCACCGGCGTCTTCGCGTCGAAGCGGATCTTCTGCCCCGGACCCGGAACGACCGTGTACGTGGTGGGCGCGGCGAGCGCCGCCGAGGAGAGCGCCAGCCACCAGAGTGCGGCGGCGGCCCCTGCGGCGCGGCGCGTCACTCCACTTCCTCGACCTCGATCCGGCGCCGTTCCCGCAGGGAGCGCTGGACGGCCTCCACCAGGCGCATCTGGAGCACGCCGTCTTCGCCGGGCCAGAGCGGGCGCGCCGGGTCGCGCACGCACGCGCCGAAGTGCTCGATCTCGTGGACGTAGTGGTTCGCCGGGGGGATGGTCTCGGTCCTCACCTCATCGCCCCGCCGGATCGTGAGGGTGACCGGGTTGTCGCCCGGCTGGAACGCCCGCTCGGTCATCACCACGCCTTCGTCGCCGACCAGCTCGTAGCGGGTCGTGAACGTCTGGTCGAAGCCGCAGTCGATGACGGCCGTGCGGCCGTCGGGGAACTCCAGGGTCGCGGCCGTGTGCCGGTCCGCGCCTTCGGGGTCCAGGCTGGCGACGGCGGTGACGGCCGCAGGCTCCGCCCCGAGCTGGAGCCGGGCCGCGTTCAGCGGGTACACGCCGATGTCGAAGACGGCGCCGCCGCCCGCATCGGCGCCCCACCGGTGGCCCTGCCGATCCGCGAGGAAGGAGTAGGAGCCCCGGAACAGAGCGACCCGCCCGATCTCGCCGCTCCCGACGATCTCGGCGACGCGCGCGTGCTGCGGGTGGTGCCGGTACATGAACCCCTCCATCAGGCGCAGGCCGGCGTCCCGCGCCGCGTCCGCCATCCGCCGGGCGTCCGCGTAGGTCACGGCGAGCGGCTTATCGCACAGGACGTGCTTACCGGCGGCGAGCGCTTTCAGGGTCCATTCCGCGTGCAGATGGTTGGGCAGGGGGATGTAGACGACGTCGATCTCCCGGTCCTCAAGGAGCGCTTCGTACGAGCCGTAGGCGTGCCCGACGCCGTGCCGTTCGGCGCATTCATGCGCCCGGTCGCGCGCCCGCGACGCGACCGCGACGACCTCGGTCTCGGCCGCCGCGCGGAACGCGGGCATCATCCGCCGCTCGAAGACCCGCGCACAGCCCAGCACGCCCCAGCGAACCGTCATAGTAAACCCTTTCGGCCCTCACCCCCCGGCCCCCTCTCCCGGCGCTGCGGGAGAGGGGCCGGGGGGTGAGGGTTCGCTACAGCACGGTGATCATCGCCTGCGTGCCCTGCTCGCCGCCGCCCGCCGCCTGCACCGTCCGCAGGTGCTCCAGCACGAGCCGCGTGCCGGGTAGTTTCAGGCCCATGCTTTCGGCCGCTTCAAGCGCCAGGCGCAGGTCCTTGATCTGGTGGTCGATCTTGAAGCCGGGGGCGAAATCTTCCCGGGCGATGCGCGGCCCGAGGTTCGACCACGACCAGGACCCCGCGGCCCCGGCGCCCACCGCGTCCAGCACCGCCTCGACGTTCGCGCCGGACTGCTGCGCGAACCGCAGCCCCTCGCACACGGCCTCCAGGTTCAGCGCGCCGACGATCTGGTTGACCAGCTTCGTGGTCTGGCCCATCCCGACCGGGCCGCAGTGGACGATCTTCTTGCCCATCGCCTCGAAGACGGGGAGGCACGCCGCGAAGGCGGCCTCGTCGCCGCCGGCCATGATGGAGAGCGTGCCCTGTTCCGCGCCCCAGGAGCCGCCCGAAACGGGCGCGTCGACGAAAGCCACGCCTTTTTCGGCGAGCGCGGCGGCCACGCGACGCGCGGCGTCCGCGCCCACCGTGCCCATGTCCACGCACGTCAGGCCGGGGCGCGCCGCCTCCCGGATGCCGCCCCCCTGGAGGTACACCTGCTCCACGTCCGGCACGTCGGACACCATCGTGATCACCACATCGGACGCCTCGGCGACCGCCCGCGGCGTGTCCGCTAGGGCGCAGCCGGTCTCGCCGGCCAGCGCCTCCGCCCGGGCGCGCGTGCGGTTGAAGACGGTGAGCGGGAACCCCGCTTTGGCGACGTTGCGCGCCATGCCCATGCCCATCAGGCCCAGCCCGATGAAGCCGATCCTCGGTCTCTCGTTAGCCATTGCCCGACATTACGCCGCCGTCTCCGGAACTTCCTTCCGGGCCGCGCACGGGGTACAGTGTTACCGGGAACCGGAACGCACCCGAGATTCCGAACAAGGAGCGAGAGCATGCCTGCCGCTGTACACGGGCTTCACCATGTCACCGCCGTTTCCGCACAGATCGAGCGGAACGTCGATTTTTACACCGGGGTCCTCGGCCTGCGGCTCATCAAGAAGAGCATCAACCAGGACGACGTGTCCGCGTACCACCTGTTCTACGCCGACGGCGCGGGCACGCCGGGCACGGACCTGACCTTCTTCGACTGGCCGCTCATGGACGCGCGCCGCCCCGGCACCGGGACCGTCTCACAGACGAGTCTGCGCGTCCCCGGTCCGGAGGCCATCGACTGGTGGGCGGAGCGCCTGCGCTCGCGGGGCGTCGAGACCGTGCGCGGACAGGACCCGGACGGCCGGGCGGCGCTGTCGTTCGAGGACTTCGAGGGGCAGCGTCTCCGTCTGGTGGACGACGCCGGCCTGCCGGGGGACGCGCGGCCGTGGGCGGCGGCTCCCGGGGTGCCGGAGCCGTTCGGCTATCGGGGCCTGCTCTCCGTCACCCTCCAGGTCCGCAACCCCGAGCCGACGGCGGCCGTGCTGACCGGACTGCTCGGGTTCGTCCTGACGCACGAGGAAGCGCCCGACGGTGTGAAGACCTACGTGTTCGAGGCGCGCGGGGACGCTTCCGTCGGGCAGGTGTGCGTGGAAGCGCGGCCGGACCTGTCGCGCGGCTCCGTGGGTGCGGGGGGCGTCCACCACGTCGCCTTCCGCGTGCCCGACGACGCGGCGCTGCGGGCGTTCCAGGAGCGGATCGAGGCGGCGGGCGTGCCGACCTCGGGCTACGTGGACCGCTACTATTTCCACAGCCTGTATTTCCGCGAGCCGGCCGGCATCCTGTACGAGCTGGCCACGGACGTGCCCGGCATGGACATCGACGAGCCCCTGGAAACGGCGGGCTCCCGGCTGTCCATACCGCCGTTCCTGGAGCACCAGCGCGCCTCCATCGAGGCGAACCTCAAGCCGCTGCCCGACCCCGCCCGCGCGTGAGCGGCGCAGTGGAGGGGATAAAGGTGCGGCGGCGGCGTGTTACCCGGAATCCCCGCCGGTCGAGACCCGGTCGGGCGCGTCCGATAGCTCCGCCCGGTACGTGACGGTGAAGTCGCGCACCACCTCGGTGTGGTCGTTCAGGTCGCAGAAGCCGTCCCCGTCACACAGCGCGTTCTGGACCGCCTTATAGTAGGCGTCGGCGAGCGCCCGCGCGTACGCGGCGTCCGGCTGGTGCGCCTCGGCGAGCACGATGCTTTCGCCGTCGCCGTAGTAGGCCACGACCGACACCCTTTCCGGCGACGCCGGCGCCTCCACCACGATCCGTCGCGCGCCCGAAACGTTTACGGTCTGGTTGTCCGTCGTCACGATCCACATGGTCTGCCTCCTTGGTTCAAGGTACGCCACGCGTGCGCCCGCGACCTCCTGGGCCGCCCGACTTGCGCCCGCCCGCCCGCGATGCCTCCGCGCCGCCGACCCCGCCTGGCCCCGGCCGCGGAGGAACCGGGGCGCACCGCGCCGAACCGGGCCGTGAGAGAGAATGTCGTCTGCGCCATCCGGCCGAGGAGTTTCCGAATGAGTACACCGGCAGCCCGTGCCATCGGTTTAGCGTTCGTGGGAGCGGCGGTGGGGGTCGCTCTGGCGCAGGCGCCCGCGCCGCAAACGGCTCCGGGGCAATCGGTCCCGGCCCGGCCCGGGGCGAGAAGCGGCGGGCGGCCGCCGATGCCGCCGGGCCCGAACCCGGACGCCCAATACCGGCTGGGGCCCGACTCGCTGCCGCAGGAAGGCGTCCCGAAGGGCGAGATCCGCGGGCCATACACGCTGGGCAGCAGCGCCGCCTATCCGGGGACCCAGCACACGTACTGGGTGTACGTGCCGGCGCAGTACGACCCGTCGGTCCCGGCGGCCCTGATGGTCTTCCAGGACGGCCACGCCTTCAAGGACGAGAACGGCGATGTCCGGGCGCAGAACGTGATGGACAACCTGATCTACCGGCGCGAGATCCCCGTGATGATCGGGGTGTTCATCAACCCCGGGCGCAGGCCCGAGCAGCCCGAACCCTCGCCGCGCGACTGGGGCGACGGAACCACGAACCGACCCACGGAATACAACACGCTCGACGACCGGTACGCGCGGGTGATCACCGAAGAGCTGATGCCGGCGCTGGACAAGGAGTACAATCTTTCAAAAGACCCGGAGCAGCACGGCATCGGCGGGTCGAGTTCGGGGGCGATCGCGGCGTTCACCGTCGCCTGGGAGCGCCCCAACCATTTCCGGAAGGTGCTGAGCAACGTGGGCAGCTTCGTGAACCTGCGGGGCGGGCACGTCTACCCCGAGCGCGTGCTGGCCAGCCCGAAGAAGCCCATCCGTGTCTTCCTGTGCGACGGGCGCAACGACAACCGCGGCATCCGCAACGGCGTCTACGACGAGAAGCGCGACTGGTTCTTCCAGAACGTGCGGCTGATGAAGGCGCTCACGCAGAAGGGCTACGACGTGAACTACGCGTGGGGCGTGAACCGGCACGGGCAGAAATTCGGCGGCGCGATCCTGCCGGAGATGATGCGCTGGCTGTGGCGCGACGGCCCGGTCTCCACCGACCCGAACGACTTGACGGAGCGGGCGCTCCGCGGACCGGCCGCCGGAAAAACCGGAGCGCGTTGTGAGCCCTGTCGGGGGATCTCCGGCCGTGGCTTTGGGACCGTCCTCGGCTCCCGCAACACTTTACGGGGCGGTCAAGCCGCCCCATCTGCTCAGGCCGCCTAGCGGCGACGCCGCCGGATCAGGCCCGCCACGGCCGGCAAGAGGCCGGTTGCGAGCAGGGCGCAGGTGCCGGGCTCCGGGATGGCGGCGGCGTTCACCTCGCCCTGGAAGGTGACGTTGACCGAGTTGTCGGTCAGGTCGGCCTCGCCGGACCACTCTCCCGAGCCGGTGGCGCCCTCGAAGCGGCCCGTGCCGCCGGTGACGGTGAAGGTGCCCGACATCTCGGTGACGAAGTCGCCGGCGGCCGGGTCGATCGGCGTGGCGGTCCCCGAGTAGCTGGTGAACAGGCTGTCCAATCCCGCCCCGCCCGCTGGCCGGAAGACCGAGGTGCCGTCGACGACGTTGGGGTTCGCGAAGACCAAGACGGTCTGCGAGAAGAGCGCCTCGCTCAGCCCCAGGGAGGCCAGCGGGTCGGAGAGCGTGCTGCTGACGCTCAGGAAGCCGTTCGCGTCGGGGCCCGAGACGCTCGCGACGCCGGTGTAGGTGGCCAGGAACGGCAGCGCCTCCTGGGCGGCCGCAGGGGCGGGCGCGAGGCCGCAGCACAACAGGGCGGCGAGAAGCAGGGCGAAGGCGGCGGGCGCTGGTGTGAAACGGGCCCTGCGAAGTTCGAAATGCACGACGATGATCTCCTTCGGTTCGACAGTGGCCGCGCGGCTCGTTCTCCGCGCGGCCGAAAGTGATGCTTACGTTTGGGCGCGGCCGCTCCGCTTTCCTCCTTGAAAACGCTCCTGCGCCGGAAGGATGTCACGGCGTCGTGCTGCGGCTCGCGGATTCTGAGGGTGGTTCGCCACGTCCGCCGCGCCCCGTCGAGGGGCGGAACGCGATGGGAACCTCAGGCACGGGGGCCGGCCGAGACGGTGGTTCGCCGCGGCAGGCCCCTTCGCGCTTTCGCTCTGCTCCCGCGCGTTGACAATCCCCTGCACGGTGCCGGATAATGGAGGCGCACGTAAACAAGGAGCAACATTCATTCTCATGGCGAAGGTTTTGGTATCGGACCCCGTGGCCGAAGAGGGCGTCGGCATCCTGCGGCGGGCGGGGCTGGACGTGGACGTACGCACGGGCCTGACGAAGGACGAGCTGATCGCGATCATCGGCGACTACGACGCGCTGGCCGTACGCTCGGAAACGAAAGTCACGGCGGACGTGCTGGAGGCCGCGAAACAGCTCAAGATCATCGGGCGCGCGGGCGTCGGCGTCGACAACATCGACGTCGAGCGGGCGACGCAGCGGGGCATCCTGGTCGTCAACTCCCCCGAAGGCAACACCATCGCGGCGGCCGAACTGACGGTCGCGCTGCTGCTGTCGCTGTCGCGCAACATCGCGCAGGCGAACGCGAGCCTACGGGCGGGGGAGTGGAAGCGCTCGCGGTACGTCGGCGTCGAGGTGTACGGCAAGACGGCCGGCGTGATCGGGCTGGGCAAGATCGGGCGCGAGGTCGCCAAGCGCCTGCTCGGGATGGAGATGGACGTGCTGGCCTACGACCCGTTCCTGTCGCCCGAGCAGGCCACGGCGCTGGGCGTGCGCCTGGTCGACCTGGACACCCTGTACCGCGACTCGGACTACATCACGGTCCACGTGCCCAAGACCAAAGAGACGGCCGGCATGATCGGGCCGGAGCAGATCGCCCGGATGAAGGACGGCGTGCGCCTGGTCAACGTCGCGCGCGGCGGCATCATCCAGGAAACCGCGCTGCTCGACGGCATCCAGTCCGGCAAGGTGGCGGGCGCGGCCGTGGACGTGTGGGAGCAGGAGCCGACGCCCCCCGACAACCCGCTCGCCAAACTCCCCCAGGTGGTCGGCACGCCGCACCTGGGCGCTTCGACCGAGGAAGCGCAGGTCGGCGTGGCCGTGGACATCGCCGAGCAGATCGTGGACGTGCTGGAGGGCCGCCCGGCCCGCGCGGCGGTGAACATGCCGGGCCTGGCCCCGGACGTCATGGCGCGCATCGAGCCGTTCCTGAAGCTGGCCGAGAAGATCGGCAGCCTGCAGACGCAGCTCGCGCAGGGCTCGATCACCGAGGTCGAGGTGCTGTACGCCGGCGAGTTCGACCAGAAAGAGCTGGTCCACCTGACGCGCGCCCTGATCAAGGGGGTGCTGCAGCCGATCCTGACCGAGTCCGTGAACTACGTCAACGCGCCCGCGCTGGCCGCCAGCCGGGGCATCCGCGTCACCGAAAGCCGCGCCCCCCGCGGCGAGGAGTACGCCCAGCTCCTGACCGTGACGGCGACGTCCGGGGGCGGCGAGCGCTCGGTCTGCGGCACGGTCTTCGGGCGCTCGGACCTGCGCATCGTCCACATCGACGGCTACAACGTCGATTTCAAGCCCGAGGGCTGGATGATGATCACCCGCCACACCGACAAGCCCGGCATCATCGGGCGCGTGGGCACGCTGCTCGGCGCGCACAGCGTCAACATCGCCGGCATGTACGTCGGGCGCGACGAGAAGACGCGCCGCGCCGTCATGGCCCTGTCGCTGGACGACCCGGTGCCTTCCGAGACGATGGACGAGATCGCCGGCATGGAGGGCATCGAGTCGTCGCGCCTCGTGGAACTGTAGGCGCCCTCTCCCGGCCCTCACCCCCTTCCCCCCTCCCACAGCCGGGAGGGGGGAAGGGGGTGAGGGCGCCCGCGGAAACGATAGCGATAATGTAAATGATAGCGATAGCGCATCGATTCCTGAAGGAACTTACCAGACGGGTGTCGAACTGTACGTACCGCAAGAAAGGAGAGCACTACATGCGACGGCGCGCTCTTATTCTGGGTGTGTTGTGTCTGCTGCTTTTATCCGGCTGCGGAGGCGGCTCCGACTCCGGCCCGACGCCCGGTCCCGGCCCCGGTCCCGGTCCCGGAAACCCTCCGGTCCAGGGGCAGTCGGCCCCCATCCGTATCTCCATCAGCTGGTCGGCCCGCAGTCGCGGCGTGGTAGCGCCGTCCTCAGCGCTCTCCGCGGTCATTCGCCTGGCGAACGCCGGGGCGGACGGGAGTGACTACTCCTTCACCGTCAACCGCGATGACAACCCTGCGGCCTACACGCAGACCTACACGTCGCCCGACGAAGTGCCTACCGGCAGTTTCCGGCTGTTCATCGACTTTTTCGCGCAGGCGGACGGCGGCGGCTCGCCCGTCGCCCTGGCCTTCTCGCGCGTGACGATCCGGAACGAGGGCGAGATCCTGGAATCGTTCGCCCTCGTGGGCAACGTCGCCTCCATCGACGTGCCGGACCAGACCGTCCCGCTGAACCAGATCACCGACATCGACTTCACGGCGCGCGACGTCGAGGGCACGGCCCTGGGCATCACCCCGGGCTCCGTCTTCATCTCGGTCACCGGAGGCGGCGACCGTCTGCGCATCGTGAACGGGCAGGTCCAGGGCATCGCCCCCGGGTCCGCCGAGGTGACCGCGAGCGTGGACGGCAAAACCGACACCGCCGTGATCACCGTCGTCTCGAACGCGGTCGTGTTCCTGTCCCCCAGCCCCGCGTCGCTGACGGTCAGCCAGAGCCAGCTCTTCAGCGCGTCCGTGAGCGAGACCGCCAACCAGGGCATCACCTGGAGCGTGCAGGAGGCCGGTGGGGGTACCATCTCGCCCGAGGGCGTCTACACCGCCCCGAACGCGTCGGGCACGTACCACGTCGTGGCGACCAGCCAGTTCGACCCGACCAAGTCGGCTGTGGTCACGATCACCGTGTCTTCCAACATCTCGGTCGCCATCAACGGCGCGACCGACCTGCTGGCGGCGCGCGGCACGCGGCAGTTCACGGCGACCGTGTCCGGCACCGACAACCAGGCCGTGACCTGGAGCGTCGAGGGCGGCGGCGCGAACGGCACGATCACCCCCGAAGGGCTGTACACCGCGCCCAACAAAACGGGCACTTTCACGATCGTGGCGGTCAGCCAAGCCGACACCACCAAGTCCGCGACCTTCACGGTCAACGTCGGCGTGATTGTGCGCATCACGCCCGAGAACGTGACCATCGGGATCATCCAGCGTCAGACCTTCGTGGCCTCGGTCACCGGCACCCCCAACACCCGCGTGAACTGGTCCGTCGAAGAGGGCGCCGCGGGCGGCTCGATCACCCAGGACGGCGTCTACACCGCGCCCGCCACGCCGGGAACCTACCACGTCATCGCCACCAGCGCGGTGGACCCGACCAAGTCGGCGCGCGCGACCGTGGTCGTGGCGGCAGGGGCCGGGGAGATCATCATCCAATGACGCGAGTACCATCCACCATGAAATACCTGTCGATCTGCGTCTTGTTCGCCTTTGCCCTGAGCCTGCTCGCGGGTTGCGGCGGCGGCGGGTCGAACGCCGCCGACGCGAACAAGGGCGCGGCGTCGTTCACCGTCGTCTGGCCGGAGCGCTCGCGGCTGATCCCGCTGCGCGCCGAAAGCATCAAGATCGACGCCACGCAGGGGGGGCGGCCGGTCGCCACGTCCCAGGTCGTCGCCCGCCCGGCCAGCGGCACCAACACCTCCACCGTCACCTTCCCGCAGCTGCCCATCGGCAATGTGGACATCACGGCCACGGCCTACCCCGCCGCCGACGCCACGGGCACGGCGCAGGCGGTCGGGTCCGTCACCGTCCGGATCAACCCGGACCAGACGACGCAGGCGACGCTCACCATGGGGAGCACCATCGCCTCGCTGGTGTTGTCCGTGGGCACCGACCTGGGCTTCACGGTCGGGGACTTCGGGCTTACGATTCAGGTGTCGGCGCGCGATGTCAATGGGGACGTGGTTCTGCTGCCGACGGACGACTCGCCGCCGACGCTGCCGTCAACACTGAGCTTCCAGAGCACCGACACGGGCGTCGTGACGGTCGATGCGGACGGCTTCGTCACCCCCGTGGCCTCCGGGGACGCCCAGATCATCGTCACCGAGACCGAGTCGACCGTGACTGCCGCCGTCAACGTGCGCGTGCGCGGGCAGGTAGCCAGCTTGCAGTTCGAGCAGGCGAATCCGAGTGTTCCGGTGGGCGGCGTCGTGCCGCTCAGCGTGATCGCGAAGGACAACGTGGGCAACGAGGTGCCCATCCCGGCCGATCGGATCCGCTACGAGACCAGCGACCCGCAGACCGCCACGGTCACCCCGGGCGGGGAGGGGGCTCCTTTCCCCGGCGGCCGTGTCACCGGCGTGAAGGCCGGCACCGTGACGATCACGGCCACCGACCCAGCCACCGGCCTCACGGCCACGACCACCGTCACGGTGACGGCCGGTGGGGGGGCAGGAGCCCTCGTGGTGTCGCCGAGCGAGGTCACGCTACCCCCCGATGGGCAGCAGCAGTTCACGGCCACCATCGACGGTCAACCGGTGGCGGTGAACTGGAGCGTTTCGGGCGGCGGCAGCGTCAGCGGTTCCATCGACGACGACGGGCTGTACACGGCGCCGCCGGTAGATCCCGGCGTACCCCTCACGGTGACCGCCGAGACGGCGGACAATAAAACGGCCACCGCCACGGTGACGATCCAGGAAGACGACGAATGATCCGTCCGGATCAGCGTCACGCATAATGGTCAACGTCTGGAAGTCCATTATGGTCTCCACGCCGCCGCCGTTCCCGTAGGGGAGCGCCCGCGGTAAATACGCGGTCCGGGAGGGGCCGCCGGCAGTTGTCAACTGCCGGCGGCCTTTTTCGTCGCCCGGCCGTCGTTCGTGGAGGACAAGCGGAGGCGGGGTTCCTGCCGCTAGCGCTAGATCCCGCCTCTGATGGCCTGTATCCGCTCCGAGGTGCCTGACCCGGCGACGCTTCCCAACGCCCGAACTGAGGGTAGCCAATCGCCAACCGCGTGGGCACGGGCCTCCGGCTGCACCGGGCCCTTCGGAGGAGGACCCGGTGTATCGCCGGCAACTCCCGGCGAAGCTCGAAACCGCCGGCAGCGGCGATGGGGCGGGCAGGACCGGGGGCGCTTCGCGTCGAATCTAGGCGTGGCGGCAACCGCCGTTTCCCTTTGGGGTTCCGGTAGGCGGGCTCAGGTGGCGAGCATCGACGACTCCTTGAACAAGGGCTCCACCGAGACGGCACCGGGCCGGGCTGGTCGAGCCGAGGAAGGACAGCATCCCGTGGCCGATCCGGACGATCCGCAACCGCCGCCCCCGCTGCCCCCGCCCGGGAGCGCGGAGGCCCCGCCGGGCCGCGAGCGCGGGCGCAAGCGCAAGCGCTCCCCCCTTGGGCGCCCGTCCGGGGAAGACACCTGGGCGAAGTTCGGCTGGGTCAACGCCTTCTGCTGGCTGCTGCTGCTCGTGCTGGGCGCACTCTACCTGCTGTTCTGGCGCTGACGCGCGAAACCGGAGGGGTGAGAAAGGGCCGCCCGCCGCCCCGGGGGCTGGCCCGATGGGAGTGCCTTCTCGTACAGCAGCGATCCCGGCTGGTGCGGTGAACGCCGCGGGCGTCTTTTTTGCCCGGGCGCTTGACGGCGGCCCGGCGGCCTGCTAGACTAACGACACTCATTACCTATCTATCGTCTCAACGGTGGACGGACGGCCGGGGCGCTGGTGCCCCGGCCGTTTTCTTCGGGACCCGATTTCGCCGCGGCGACGGCAACGGGTGGGCGATCCGGCGCTCGCCGGCTTTTTGCCGGAACCCACCACGCAAGACGAGAACGGCAGGAAGAACCCGAATTGAACGGCAGCACCACGGCGGACCCCTGGAGCGAGCGGCGGGGCGACGGCCGCACGACCGTGCGGCCCCACGACACCCGCTCCCCGTATGAGCGCGACCGCGCCCGGCTGATCCACTCGGCCGCGTTCCGCCGGCTCCAGGCCAAGACCCAGGTGCTGGGGATCGCCGAAGGCGACTTCCACCGCACGCGGCTCACGCACTCGATGGAGGTCGCCCAGATCGCCCGCGGCCTGGTGCTCCAGCTCGAGGCGACCGGCGGCGCGGACGGCGCGGACCTGCCGTCCCAGGAGCTGATCGAGAGCGTCGCCTTCGCGCACGACCTGGGCCACCCGCCGTTCGGCCACGGCGGCGAGGTCGCCCTCAACTACGCGATGCGCGGGGACGCGGGCGGCTTCGAGGGCAACGGGCAGTCCCTGCGGCTGCTGGCCCGCCTGGAGTCCTACGAGGACCCAGGCGGCCTGGACCTGACGCGCCGCACGCTGCTCGGGATCCTCAAGTACCCGCGCCCGTACGCCGAGCTGCGTCGGGAGGCCGACCCGCCCGCGGTGGAGCGGTTCACGCAGCTGCGGGCGGCGGGCTGGAAGCCGCCCAAGTGCTACCTCGACACCGAATCCGACGTGGTGGACTGGCTGCTCGCGCCGCTGAGCGCCTCGGACCGGCACCGGTTCCGGGAGCTGGCCGCGGCGCCGGCCCCGGCGGCGCACGGCAAAACGCGGCACAAGTCGTTCGACGCCACGCTCATGGAGCTTGCCGATGACGTCGCCTACGGGGTGCACGATTTCGAGGACGGCGTCGCCCTGGGCCTGATCGGGCGGGACGCCGCGTGGGAGGCGGTCTTCCGGGACGTGGACCGCGCGTGGGCGGGCTGGGTCGGGCTGGACCTGGACGGCCGCCTGGCCGACGACCTGTTCCGGCCCCGGCACGAGGGCGGGCGGCGCAAAAAAGCGATCGGGGCGCTGGTGCACGCGATGATCGCCTCGGTCCGGGTCGAGCGGCTGCCCGAGTTCGACGCGCCGATCGTGGCGTTCCGCGCGCGGCTGGAGGACCCCGCCCGGCGCCTGCTGGACGCGCTCCAGGCGCTCGTGGTCACCCACGTGATCCGGCTCCAGTCCGTTCAGTCGCTGGAGTACCGGGGCCAGTACATGGTGCTCTCGCTCTTCGAGGCGCTGGAGTCGGAGCCCGAGCGGCTGCTGAGCGACTCGTTCCTGCCGTCCTGGCGCGCCGCCCAGACGGCCGCGGAGCGCAAGCGCGTGATCTGCGACTACGTCGCAGGCATGACCGACGAGTACGCCACCCGCATGTTCGAGCGGCTGTTCGTGCCGCGCCAGGGCACTGCCTTCCAAAGGATGTAGGCGGCGCGCCGACCGGCACGCGCCGTACGGATACGCCGCCGGAGCGCGGGCCGCCTCCCGTGGGAAAGCGCGCGGGGCCGGCCGGGCGTACCGGGATGGCCCCGCGCGCTTTCTTGGCGCCGGAAGTTACGCGCCGCGGCGGCGCCGGAGCACCGCGCCGGTGAGCGGCAGAAGGGTCGAGGCGAGGAGGGCGCAGGTCCCGGGTTCGGGGATGGCCTCGCCGCCGGGGCCGTCCGGCTCGGCCACGCTGAGCCGCACCTGCCGGAGGTCGTTGAACCCGGTGGCGGACGTCAGAGTCACCCGGTCGATCGTCACGTCCTCATCGGCGACCAGGGTGAAGAAGTTCTGCCCGTTGCCCAGCGTCGGCAGGAACGTCTGGTTGCCGGCGCTCGTCTCGACGAAGATAGTGAGCGGCCCGCCGGCGAGGTTAGGTCGACCGCCGAGGAAGGGGTTGGCGATCAGGGTCGTGAACGAGCCGTCGGGGACGAAGATCGAGACGTTGTTGAGGATCGTGTCGACGGCCTCGACGCGCGCCTGGCCGTTGGAAGGGGCGGTGAGGATGTCGGTGATCGACGAGAAGCCCACCGGGGTCCCGCTCTGGTTAAGTTCGCCGAAGATGGTGCTCCCGGTCTGCCCGGTGTTCAGCAGGACGTTCTCCTGCCCCGGCTGCTGGGGGCTGTTGCCGAGTGTGAAGGTTACCTGCGCCCGCGCCGGCGCAGCGGCGGCGAGACAGAAAAGGGCGAGTCCCGCGACCACGGCGGGCGCGTGCTTGTGATTGACTTCCATTTGTTCTCCTTTGGCTGCCGCGTCGGGCAGACCGATCCACACCTTGATGCTGGATAACTTCCATGCTACTCAGATCGTAGCAAGCAAGCACGGGTTCTGCAGGAAACAGGCAAACGTCCCGGTCGAGATCCTCGATGTCCGCGCGATCGAAGCCGCGCCGGGCCGCCTGATTCGCGTCCCGCGCTCGTGCTCCGAGGGCGGCGACCCGCTCTTGTTGTCCTCGTTCCGTGGGGCCGGGTTCAGGCCTGCCTGACGAACCGACGTGCGCGGCCCGCGCACCCGCCCCGGCAACAGTCCCGGTGGCGTCGCGCTGTGGCGCCTTGTGCAGCCCGGATGCGTCATCGGGCAGGGGATCGGCAGGAAGCGTGCCGCCCGCTCGGATGCGCCGGCGCGCATCCGGCGCCGGCGCGGCTCCTGGCTCCGGCGCCGGCAGGACCGGGGCCGCCGCGCGTCGAACCTGAAGATCGCGGCGGCCGCTTTTTCACTGCGGCCCACCCGAGGAGGCCCGTGATGCCCAGAAAGATCGCCCTGATCGGCGCCGGCAGCGTGGTGTTCGCCAAGACCCTGATGAGCGACATCCTGGCCACGCCCGCGCTCGAAGGCAGCGAGTTCGCCCTGATGAGCCCGACCGAGCCCAAGCTGCGGCGGATGGAGGCCTTCGGGCGGCGCATGCTCGCCGACAACGGCCTGCCCGGCAGCGTCTGGGCGACGACGGACCGCCGCGAGGCGCTCCGCGACGCCGATTTCGTCATCGTGATGATCCAGGTCGGCGGCTTCGCGGCCTACGGGGCCGACTACGAGATCCCGCTCAAGTACGGCGTGGACCAGTGCATCGGCGACACCCTGGGGCCCGGCGGTGTGTTCCGGGGGCAGCGCCACATCCCCGTGCTCGTGGACATCGCCCGGGATATGGAGGAGGTGTCGCGGCCGGGCGCCGTGATGCTCCAGTACGCCAACCCGATGGCCGCCAACTGTCTGGCGCTCGGGCGCGTGTCCAACGTCCCCTTCGTGGGGCTCTGCCACGGCGTGCAGACCACCCTCGACCTGATCGCCGGCTATTGCGGCGTCAAAAAGGAGGACATCGCGTTCACCTGCGGCGGCATCAACCACATGGACTGGTTCCTGGAACTGACGCACCGGCCGACGGGGCGCGACCTGTACCCCGAGCTGCGCGCGCTGTTCGAGCGGCCCGAGTACTACAAGGGCGAGAAGGTGCGCGGCGAGGTGTTCCGCCACTTCGGCTTTTTCATGACCGAATCGACCGGCCACCTGTCCGAGTACGTGCCCTGGTTCCGCAAAAACCGCGCGGCGCTGGAATGCTACTGCGACGAGCCGGCCTTCGGGGGCGAGTCGGGCGCCTACTACAAGTGGGGCAAGGCGATGGCCGAGAAGTACGAGCTGGTAGACCCGCTCCAGTTCGAGGCGACCGTCATCGAGGGGCGCAGCGTCGAGTACTGCTCCTACATCCTGGAGGCGGTGGTGACGGGGCGGCCCTTCCGCTTCATGGGCAACGTCCGCAACGACGGCTACATCACGAACCTGCCGCCGGGCTGCTGCGTGGAGGTGCCGACCTACGCCGACGAGAACGGGCTGCACCCGATGCGCGTCGGGGACCTGCCGCCCCAGTGCGCCGCCGCCTGCCACACCAACGTGCTGGTGCAGCAGTTGTGCGCCGAGGCCGCGCTGTCGGGCGACCCCGAGCACCTGGTGCACGCGCTCGCGCTGGACCCGCTGACCGGGGCGGTCTGCACGCTGCGCGAGGTGCGCGAGATGGCGAGCGAGATGCTGGAGGCGCTGCGTCCCTTCCTGCCACAGTTCGCGGGCAAGTCGATCCGCCCGGCCCCGGCGATCCACATCCCGCCCGGTTGCGAGGCGGTCGAGGCGCCGCTGGACCCGGCGCTCGCCATCGGCAAGCGCTTCTCTACCCTGATCGAGCAGAAGACCGACGGGATGGCCACCGCCGCCGGCGCTGCGTAGACCTGGCGGCCCCATATCCCATCCGGGAGGCGGGGCGGAGGCTCTTCGTCGGGAGGGGCCGTAACAAACGGCGAGCGACACCACCAGCACCAGGCATTGCCCAGGCGAATCCGCAGGGTTCCGTTTCCGTCACCCGGCGGTGTCCGCCTCAACGCCCGGGACGAGGCGCGTCTTCTCCTCCCGCCCCCGGACGTTCCCCGGCGTCGTCGGGGAACTCGACGCCGTCGTAGACATCGCCGACGCGCAGTTCGCAGCCGACGGACGCCAGATGGACCACGGCGTCGGGGTCGGTGAACTCGGCGAAGGTCCACGGGTCGCCGGGCGTGTGGGCCATGCCGTCGGGGCGGGAATAGCGCTCGACGCTGCGCCGGTCCTGCGCGATCAGCACGTACTTGCGCAAGGAAGCGATGCGCCGATAGTGGGCCGTCTTGGCCCCGCGGTCGTACGCTTCGGTGGAAGGGGAAAGCACCTCGATGACGACGGTGGGGTTGATCAGCGTGTCCACCTGCGCGTCCTCGAAGCGGCGCTCGCCGCAGACGGCGACGACATCGGGGTAGGCGTACATGCCCGCGTCCGTGATCCGGACGCGCATGTCGCTGACGTAGGCCCTGCACGGCCGGCCGCGGAACTGCGCGTGCAGTGCTGCGGCGACGTTAACCGTGATTGTGTTGTGCTCCTCGCCATGTCCGGGGCTAGCGAGGATCTGGCCGTTGACGTACTCGCTCCTGTGCTCCGCCCTGCGCTCAAGCTCCAGATACTGCTCCGGAGTGTACCGCGGCACGACCTGGGAAGACATATCCGGCCTCCGTCCTCTCGTTTCGTTGCTGCCCGTCTCCTGAACTGTACCACGCACCGCCGCTCAGGAACGAGTGCATCAACGGCACTGGCCGCGAGTCGTTCAATGTTCCGCTGATGGATGGCGATTCGCGACGCGACGGAGGCCACATCTTCCTCGGTCAGCGCCCAAACGTTCCCACCGTCTTCGGGCGCGCCTCTACAAACCAGCCGGGCAGCACGAACACGCCGTGGGGGGACACGACCACCGGCCTGACCCACCCCCCGGCCCCCTCCCTCGGAAGGAGGGGGAGGAGACGGGGGAACGGGGGCGGGGAATTGGCGGCTTTCCTCGTGTCCCCCTCCCCTCCCCCTCCTTCCGAGGGAGGGGGCCGGGGGGTGGGTCAGGGCG
>CADCTO010000473.1 GCA_902805585.1 uncultured Armatimonadota bacterium
GGAAAGAGCGGAGACGCCGGCACGATCCTGTCGCAGATGGCGTCGGAGGGGAAGCTCGTGCCGGGCCTAACGCTGCGCCCGTTGGGCAGCGGCGCCCTGGCCATCGTCTGGAAGGACCTGATCTCGACGACGCGCACGCCGTTGCGGTCGTGGGTGATGCTGCTGGTGATCGCCTCGTTCCCGGCCCTGTTCGGGCGAGCGTTCGGCGGGCGGAACGGCGATGCGGGGGTGCTGCTCTGGGGGTTCGTGTTCACCCTCAACATCTCGAACATCTTCCTGCTGTCGTTGCGGGACATGCTGCGCCGCGCCGACATCATGAAGGCGCTGCCGATCCCGCCCGCGCGCCTGCTGCTGGCCGAACTCGCCTTCGGGATCCTGAACCTGACGCTGCTCGGCTGGGTGTCGCTCGGCCTGATGGTCCTGCTCGGCATCGGGCGCGGGCCGCTCACGCTGGTCGCCTTCATCGCCCTGCCCAGCCTGGCGGCGCTGCTGCTGTTCGTGCAGACCTGCTTCATCCTCCTGTACCCCAACCGCAACGACCAGGCGCAGAACACGGTCGGCGGCCTGCTGGGCGTCATGGCCTCGACGCTGTCGCTCGTGCCGACCGTCGCGGTGGGGGTCGCCCTGTTCTTCGCGCAGGTCGGGCCGCTCCTCATGGGACTGGGCGTCGCGGCGAGCAACCTGGTGGCCGCCGGCGCCGCCCTCTCCTTCGCCGCGTTCCTGTGGCAGCGCTTCGACCCGACCGATTGAGCGAGGGTGAGGGAGAGGCCATTTCCGTGCCGCACCGGGTCCGCCGCTAGGCGGCCATCTTGAGCTTGACGGCCTGCGCGTCGAACTTGGGCTTGTAGTCCGGGCACTTGTAGGATTTGGAATAGTCCTTGGGACTTTCCGCCTCGTTGATGTAGACCGCCGCGCCGCTCACGCCGCACTTCTCGAAGGCGCGGTCGTAATTGCCGCAGTCGTAGCAGCGGCGCAGGATGGTCCAGCAGACCGAGCAGCGGACGGACCCCACCAGCTCGACCCGCCCGCACAGCGGGCAGTGGATGTAGACCTCGCGGAAGGAATAGTCCTTGTTCTGGACGGCATCGCGGACGGTCTTGTTGAAGTCCTCCATCTCGCGCGTCAGCGTCGCGGTCGTGGACAGGAGCTGGTTCATCTGCTGGCTGTCCAGGAACTCGACCACGCGGCTGTCGAGCAGTTCGCTCAAGGTCGCGGCGGACTTTTCGATGGCCTTCATGTGCTGCTCGGCGGTCTGGGCCTTGTAGGGCTTTTTGCGCTCCTCGCGCACGCCCAGCGACTTGAGCATCTGCTCGGTCACGTTGATCGGGACGCGCAGGAACGCTTCCTTCTTCTGCGGGAACTGCTTGATCGCCCCGATCACCTTTTCCAGGTCGGGGATGTTCATCTTCTCCTGCTTGACCTTGCCGGCGAGCCGCGCCTGGGTGGCCGGGTCGTCGTTCAGGGCGATCAACGCGCGGGCGTGTCCCTCGTTAAAGGCGCCTTCGCCCTGCCCGGGGCGCGAGATCAGCTCGGCCTGGATGTTGGACGGCAGCTCCAGCAGCTCCAGCGAGCGGCGCAGCGTGGTCTCGGACACGCCGAGCGTCTTGCTGACCTTTTCCCACGACATGAACTGCAAAAGGCCCTGGATGGCGCGCGCCTTCTCGACCGCGTTCAGATCTTCGCGCTGGAAGTTTTCCAGCAGCGCGTCGGCGGCGGCGTCCTCGTCGGACATCTCGCGGACCACGGCGGGGATGTGCGTCAGGCCCGCGATCTTTGAGGCGCGGTAGCGGCGCTCGCCCATCACGATCTCGAACTTGCCGTCGCGGGGCGCTCCGCCCTGCGAGCCCGTGCCGGACACCGGCCGGACGACGATCGGTTCCAGGACGCCCCGCTCCTTGATCGACGCGGCGAGTTCGTCGAGGGACTCCGCGTAAAAGGTCTTGCGGGGCTGGTTCTCCGTCGTGAGTATGAGGTCGAGCGGGAGGTTTTGCAGCGCCATCTGTGTATCCATCCTTCTTTCTGCCGCCCGCGGCTGTGTGTGCCAAGGGAATCGAAAACGGTGATCTGTTTCTGATTATGGCGGCGCGCGGGCGAAAGCACAGGGGGAGGGCGTTCCCGGCATCGCCGCACCCGGGCGACGCGTGTCCGGACGCGGGCAGGAAAAGGCGCCGCGGGTGTAGAACAACCAAGCCGGAATGGAATACTTGGAACAGGCGATAGCCTGGGTGCGGCAGGAACCGGAGGCGGCGCTGGGCGCGGCGGCGGGGGCGTACCTGTTGTTGTTCGTGCTGTGTCTCGCGACGCTGATCCGGCAGGGCGCCCTCGCGCGGCGGCAGGCTCCGCGAATCCCGGTCGTTCCGGGCGCCAGACCGCAGCCTACGCGGTACGGCGAGGAGGCCGCCGGAGCGGACCGGGCCGAGATCGGGCAGTGTCTTCAGAAGGTCGGTCTGGTGCGCTACGACGCGTTCGCCAACATCGGCGGCGAGCAGAGCTTTTCGGTCGCCCTGCTGGACGCCGGGGACAACGGGCTGGTGATCTCCGGCATCCATTCGCGCAGTGATCTGCGCATCTATGTCAAGCCCGTCCTCGCCGGAGGGTCGCCGCAGGAGCTGACCGACGAGGAGCGCGAGGCGATCACCCGCTCGCGGGCGGGCGGCCCGGATGTGCCGGAAGCGAAAGCGCCGGCCGCCGGCGGCGGGGGACGCGACGCGGCGCGGCGATGACGACGGAGTCCATCGAGGCGGAGTACGAGCGTGGCGGATTTCGAGAGTGAACGGGAACTGATCGAGCAGAGCCGGGAAGGCGACACCGCCGCCTTCGATCTGCTGGTTCGCCGCTACGAGAAGCAGATCTACAACACCGCCTACCGGCTCTGCAACTCCTACGATGACGCCGCCGATATCGCGCAGGAAGCCTTCGTCCGCGCCTTCAGCAACCTCAAATCCTTCCGGGGCGACGCCGCCTTCTCCACGTGGCTCCACCGGATCGTCACCAACGTCTTCCTGGACGAGCGCAAAAAGCAGCGCGCCCGCCCGCACCGCAGCCTGGAGGAAGTGCTGGCGCTGGAAGAGAGCACGGTCACGCGCCAGTTCGAGGATCCGGGCCCGGGCCCGCAGGACCGGGTCGAGGGGCGCGAGCGGCGGGAGCTGCTGGAGCAGGCCATCGCCGTGCTGCCCGAAGCGCAGCGCGTGATGGTCGTCCTGTACCACACCCAGAGCCGTTCCTACGAGGAGATCGCCCAGATCATGGGCCTGCCCATGGGGACGGTCAAGTCCCGCCTCAACCGCGCCCGGCTCGCTCTGCGCGACAAGCTTCTACCGGTCGCGGAACTTTTCGGCGTCCCCGCCCGTCCGAACAAATGACTGCTCCCTTCGGCGCTCCTATGCCGGCGGTGCAACTTCCTTACCTTTTGTTCGTCCAATATCCGGGAAGCTTCGTGGGCCGGCGCGGGTTTCGCCGGGGCGAGCGGCGGGAGATCATCATGAGTACGCACGTGGATTGTGCCAAAACGCGGGAACTGGCCTCGGAATATCTGGAAGGCACGCTGCCGGCCGCCCTCATGCGCGGCGTGCAGGGGCACGCCGATTCCTGTTCGGCCTGCGCGAGCGACCTGCGCGCGCTCCAGAGCGTTTGGGAAAGCCTGAACTCCCTGCCGGAGGTGGAGCCGCCGCTGTTTTTCCGCGAGAACGTGATGCTGGCGGTTCAGCGCGAGAAGGAGTCCCGGCAGCCTCGCGGCTGGCGGAGCCTGCTGCCGCAGTTGGGCCGCGTGGCCGCCAACACGCTGCTGACCGGGGGCGCGGTGGCCGCCATCGCCTGGACCCTGCTCGTCCCCACCCCCGACGCCACGGGCGGCACCGAAGTGGCGGGGCTGCCGCGGCCCAACGGGGGGCTGTTGCCCGGCGTCGTGGCGCCGCGCGAGGCGACAACGACACAGACCAACCCCCAGCTACAGATCCGACGCACGACGACGGTCGATCCCGAGCACGGGCCGTCCTACGAGTTCGCCCTCTGGCTGGAAGGAGCGGACCGCGGCACGGTCCGGGTGCACCTGCTGCCGGACGACGCCGTCAACGGGGAGGCCCCTGCCGCGGCGCGTTTCACGCTCGCACAGGGCGCGCCGCAGGCGCTGCGCGTCCCGCTGGGGGCCGTGCAGGGCGAGACGATCAACCTGTACGTCTTCTGGACCGCCGGGGGGCAGTCGCACAGCAAGCGGCTGTTCGTGCCGGTCCCGAAGGATGATTCCCTGCCCGCCAGCCAGCAGTCGTTCGGACTGCGGGAGTCCCGACTCGCGGAAGCGGCGCGCGAGGTCGCGGCCCGGTTCGGCCAGCCGGTCACGATCGAGGATGTGCCGAACCTGGATAAGGTGACGGTGACGGCCCGGCAGGAGACGGCGACGCAGGCGCTGCGCCGCGCGCTGTCCGGCCGCGGCGTCCGGATCTCGTACTCGGCGGCGGGCATCCTGGTCGCGCCGGACGCTTCCGCTCCCTCCGGCCAGTAAACCGGCGGCGCAGCCGCTTCGGGTGGATGCCGTGATAGCCGCAAAAAAGCACAAAGGGCGCAAACAGGGGATTATCCTTGCGCCCTTTGTGCTTTTTTGCGGCCGGTACCCCCTTTCTTGCTTTGCCGTCGCTTGATCTTCACGCGCTGATGCACCCCTTCACGCAGGCAACCGTCGACTTCGCCCGGGAACGCGGGCTCGTCGCGCCGGAATCGCGCGTGCTGGTCGCGCTTTCCGGCGGGCCGGACTCCTGCGCGCTGCTGCTCGCCTTGATGGAAGCGGCGGAGGCGGGGGCGCTGCCCCGCCCCATCGCCGCCGCGCATCTCCACCACGGCATGCGGGGCGCCGACGCCGACGCGGACGCCGCATTCGCGGCAGGCCTGTCCGCCCGCTTTTCGCTGCCGTGCCAGGTCGGCCTGGGCACCGTGCCCCGGGAGCGCGCGG
>CADCTO010000474.1 GCA_902805585.1 uncultured Armatimonadota bacterium
CCGCCCGCCATGTTGCTCCCGATGTCGTAGTACGTGCTCAGGTGCACCCAGAACGCGGCCGCCAGCCCCACCGCGAAGGCGAGCAGGAGCGCGACGAACAGGGTCCGGCGCGGGATGGCGCCCTCTTCCGCTAGCTTGGCGCTGTCCATCTGGTTGGCCGCCTGCTCCATCGCGTAGTGGTGGCGGGAGATCCACGCCATGCTGGAAAACAGCACGAGGGACTGCGGCCCGGCCCAGGCCAGCGCCTGGGGTATCGTGACGGCGTTGAGGAGCATCTCCTTGGGCAGGCCGTACGGATACATGAAGCCGAACGGGACGCCCGTCTCGGCGCGCATGCGGGCGTAGACCACCACGAACAGCCCGATGATGGCGAAATAGGGCGCGGCCAGCCAGAGCGAAAAGCCGGCCGCCCGGCAGAAACCCAGCACGAAGACCATGCTGCCCGCCAGCCCGATCCACGCCCAGCGCTCCCCGAGGTCCGGACGGCGGCCGCGGTCCTCGCCCGGGAAGGCCCGCCGGAAGCTCTCCTTGAAGGCGCGCCGCAGCCCCCACAGCAGCATGAGGCCGACCGCGATATAGGCGCCGGCGCCCATGTCCTGCACGAAGGGGAAGCTGGGCTGATCGTAACCGGCCGCCGTGCCCCCCACGGCGATGGCCCGGTGCATCAGGTAGAAGACCCAGGTGGAGAAGCTGACGTCCAGGGGCACGAAGTAGCCGATGCCGATCGCCTCCGGCATCTGGAAAAGGATGACCGACTGGAGCGGGGTCCAGGGGCGGTTGGGGAAGTAGTCCGCCAGCGACACGTAGAAGCCCATGCCCTCCGGCACGCTCGGGTACAGCGCGTGCAGGATGTTGAGCCCGTTGAACACGGCCGGTATCGCGAAACCGGCCACGAAGAGCGCCCGGCGGCCAGCACGGCTGCCGTAGGCGGACCAGTCCTCCGCCGTCATCGCCAGGGGGAGCGTCAGCAGCGGGAACGCGAGCTTTTCGTCACGTATCCACTGCCGGTGTATCAGGTGGACCAGCGAGAAGACGCCCAGGAAGACCGCGGTAAAGAACAGGCTCCACCAGAGGACGGGCCGGAGCCAGACGTCCCAGGGGATCGCGCCGGAGCGCGTCCCCTCGTAGTAGCCCCGGATGACCTCCTCGCCGTGGGGCGCGTACCAGGCGGGCAGGTAGCGGGCGTAATCGGCGTAGCGGCTGCCGCCGCCGCTGCCGTCCTGTCCCAGGTACTGCAGGGCGGTCAGGTGCGGCAGGAAGGCGCGGACGTGGTAGCCGCCGTTCAGGACCACGCCGATGGTCAGCATGGCGTAGATCAGCAGGATCTGGCCGCGCGTGGGGGCCAGCCGGGGGAAGCGGCGGCGCAGGAAGTGCCGCAGCAGGCTCAAAACGAGGACGGCCGCGAAGGCGGGCAGCGGCGGGACGCCGTGGCTGACGTACTGCCCCGTCACCATCTCGAGGTACCGGATGGCGAGGGCGACCAGGAGGATCAGCGCCAGCCCGACGGCGATGGCGACGGCCGCGCGCCGCCACGTCATCTCCCCTTCGACGCGCGGCCCCGCGACGGCTTCGCCGGCACCCGGGCGCGCCTCGGCCGCGGGGCGGCCGCCGCTTGTGTAGGGTTCCTGGTTCAGCACGAGAACAACTCGTCAGACCGGGACCGGAAGGGTCCCCAGGTGTATTCCGGGCGTCCGGTTCCACGCCGCCGGTTCCGCACTCCCCGCGTAGCGCGGGATCAGGCGTTCGAATCGCCCGCCTTCTTCCGTCTCCGGCAATCCCGGCGGCGGCTCGGGCGCGTGTCCGGCGATGAACGCGCGTACGGGCTCGGAAAGCGCGGCGTACGCCGGGAAGTACCAGAGGGTGAGCAGCGACCGGCGCCGGTCGGTCCGGTTCCCGTGCGCCGCGTGCAGCAGGCGCGCGTCGCCGATGACCACGTCGCCCGCCTTCACGGGCACATCCACCTCGTCCGGGTGGCGAGCGAACAGGGGCGATTCCGGGTCCAGGGCGGCGTTGTGGGTCTTCTCCGTGTGCGCGTCCGGCAGCGCGTCGTGCAGGGCGATTCGCCTCCGGTGCGTGCCGGGGATGACCCGCAGGCAGCCGTTCTCCCGGTCCGTGTCCGTCAGATAGTACATCAGGAACACCTGCGGCGGGACCGGATCGGCGCTCACCGGGTCGTCCCAGGCCCACCAGTCCTGATGCCAGTACAGCGGCGGCGCGTGCGGCGGCTTGCTCAGAAGGAACGCGCTCCACCATTTCGGGTCGGCGAAGCCGAGCGCGCCGAGCGCTTCCAGCACTTCGGGCCGGGCGAAGAGCCGGGGGAAGACCGGGTCCTGGTACGCGACGGGAACATTGCTGCCCTGGTAGCGGACGCGCTCGGCTTCCTCAGGCGCGTACCCGGCCAGCAGCGCTTCGGTGACGTGCGTCAGTTCGTCTAGCATCGGCCGGTCCAGCACGTCTTCGAAGACGCAGTAGCCCCGGGTGATAAGCTCCCGGCGCCGCGGGTCGTCCCGGTTCGTGCTCATCGGGCGGCCGTTTCCGTTTTCGCGTCGGGCGCCCGGTCGATGACGCGGAAGCGGTTCTTCAACCGGGTCTCGTCCGTGGGATGGACGGGGACGCTGAAGATGCCGGTATAGCGCCCCGCATCCGGGTCGTACTGGGCCTGCCAGAAGTCCTTCCCGCGCACGGACTGGTCCACGGTCTTCCACGCCCCCCCGACCTGCTGCTGGAGGGCGATGTTTCGGTAGTGTCGGTAGCCCCGGATCTCGATGGGGATATAGCCCATCCCCCCGGCGACCTCGAACTCCGCCCGGCCTTGCGCGTCGAGGTCGATGATAAGGGGGTACTTGCCGAGCGGGGGCTTCCCGCTCGCCTTCACCTGGAGGCTGTTGTGGCGGGCGTCCCAGTAGACGGGCTGCCAGCTATCCCCGTAGGTGTTCAGCAGGTGCTTCATCGTCGGGTCGGGGCCGACATAGGCCGGGACCATTTTGGTGTAGATGAGCATCTCCACCTCGGTCTCGATGAAGTCGCCGGCCTTGAGCCGCCCGTTCGCCCCCGCGGGGTTCAGCTCCACGATGACCTGCACGGGGTAGCGCTGCCCCTTCACGCGGTTGACGTCCAGCGAAGCGACCTTACCGGCGGCGCCGTTGATCTTCGCCCGGTACGACCGGACGATCAGCCCCCGGTTGGCGCCGCCGTCCCCGGTCGGGGGGTCCACCCCGTCGTACAGCGCGATCCAGGTGTCGGGGCGGGCAACGGGCACGCCCGGCGTCAGATAGCCCACCGGGGCCTCGATCGCCCGTACCTCTTTCAGCCCGGCGGCGTCGCCGACGGCCATCTTGCGCGGGTGGTGGGCGTTGTAGTTCGGGGCGCCGAGCGTGAAGACCGAGAACCTGGTGAACTGAAGGTCCTCCAGGACGTCGGTCCGGATCGTGAAGAGGCACCGCACCAGGTCGGTGTTGGCGAAGGAGCGCGTCCGCACGCGCTGCCGGACCTTCCCGTCCGGGCTGACCAGCGCGTGCGTGATGTCGGTCAGGTTCAGGCACTGCTTGTCGTGGTAGACCTTCGGCCGGGTGAGCGTCTGCTTCTTGCCGCTCGGGTCGTGGTAGACCAGGAAGTCCGCACCCCCCATGTTCGTGCCCCACCAGCTTCCGGTGCGCTCGGGGAAGAACATGGGCCGCATGTCCGTGATGACGTTGTCGGTGTGCGTGGACGTCGGGTCGTAGCAGACCGATTCGGCCAGCCCCTGGCCCATCTCGTACCAGAGCTGGTTGTAGACCACGCCGTGCGGCCATTTCCCGGCGTCGTCGTAGCCGACGAGCGAGAGCTGCGCCTGGTGGACCGTCGGCTTGGTGCCCCAGTTCTGGTAGACCACCGCCAGCGTCTGGTCCTGGACCTGGCCCGGCTTGAGGTGGAGGATCGTGTAGACGTGGTACCAGGACGGGGCGACGTGCCAGTTCTTGGAGATCTGCACGTCCAGGCCGGTCGGCCAGCCGTCCCGGTCGAGGAGCACGGCCGAGGGCCCCTCGATGGCGGCGGCGATGGCTTTGTCCAGCATCAGGCGCACCTTCCGGTGCGCCCTCGCCTTGTTGGCGAGCCGGAAGCGGACGGTCTCCTGGTGGTTCACCTTCTCGCGATAGAGTTTGATGTCCGCGGCGGGTTCGGTGGGCGCGGAAAGGAGGTAGTACCCCTTGCGGGCGACGTACCCGCCGTAGAGGTCGGTCCGCCCGCTGCTGCTCCCCAGTATCGTCACCTCCACGTGCGACCGTTCGTCGGCGACGTCCTCCAAACACCGGCTTTCGTGGTCACCGAGGGTGCCGAGGATCTGGAAGCCGGCGACACGTGCTTTGCCGGCGGCCCAGGTCTGGGGCCTGCCCCCGTGGTCGGCTTCCTCGTACAGGGAAGCGGTGTACGTCACGCCGGACGCGCCGCGCTCCACGCGGTGGGACTCGAAGTCCGCCCGTTCGGAGGCCAGCACCGCGACGCCGGACCCGCCGCGCCCTTTCCCCGCGCGGTAGAACGCGTTGAGGTCCATCCGCCGGTTCTTGACCGGGCTGCCCGGCGCAAGCGTCTGGCGGACGCGGCGCGCGCCGTCCACCCCGAAGTAGCGGTCGTAGTCGCCGGCGAACGTCAGAAGAAGCCGGGCGCCGCGCACGGACAGGTCCTTGTCCGGCTGGAAGGAGACCGTGACGAAGAGCTTGTCCGACCAGGGGAAGAACTCCAGGACCGTCTTGCCTGGCAGGAACGTGCCGTCGTCGCGCCGGAAGCGCGCGTTCTCCACCTTGAGCTGGTAGCAGAACTTGCCCCCATCGTACACGCTTAGTTTGGCGTCCCCGTTCTTCCCGCCGGAAAGCAGGTACTCGCCGTCGGCGGTCGTGATCGACATCTTCAGCGAGGCGAGCGCGGCACGGGCGAACAGC
>CADCTO010000475.1 GCA_902805585.1 uncultured Armatimonadota bacterium
AAGGACGTGCAGCAGAACTTCGGATTCGCACCCAACTTCACGCTGGGCAAGCACTACCTGGAGGAGAACGACGGGGCGGGCAACACGTTCAAGGCGACCGCAAAGCCCGTCCTCATCGGTACCGCCGTCGTCGGCGCGACGACGCTGATCTTCTCGATCATCATGGTCCTGACCAACGGCCTGACGCAACACCTGGAGAATCTGTCGATCCTGCACGCGCCGTTCCTGCTCGGCCTGATCACGGGCGGGTCGGTTATCTACTGGTTCACCGGCGCCTCGATGCAGGCGGTCTCGACGGGCGCGTACCGTGCCGTCGAGTTCATCAAGCGCAACATCAAGCTCGACGGCGTGGAAGCGGCGTCCATCAGCGACTCGAAGAAGGTGGTCGCCATCTGCACGCAGTACGCGCAGAAGGGCATGTTCAACATCTTCCTGACGGTGTTTTTCATCACCCTCGCGTTCGCCTGCGTCGACGAATACTTCTTCATCGGGTACCTGATCTCGATCGCCGCCTTCGGCCTGTACCAGGCGATCTTCATGGCCAACGCCGGCGGGGCGTGGGACAACGCCAAGAAGCTGGTCGAGGTCGAACTCCAGGAGAAGGGGACCGAGTTGCACGCCGCGACCGTCGTGGGCGACACGGTGGGCGACCCGTTCAAGGACACGTCGTCGGTCGCGATGAACCCGATCATCAAGTTCACGACCCTCTTCGGCCTGCTCGCCGTGGAGTTGGCGATCACCCCGGCGGCGCAGCCCTACCGGATCGGGCTTGCGGTCGTGTTTTTCGCCCTCGCCCTCGTGTTCGTATGGCGGTCCTTCTACGCCATGCGGATCACGTCGGGCATCCGGTCCACGGAGGCGACGCCCGCACCCGCGGCCGTTTCAAAGTAGGCGCCGCCCCGGGTATAAGTGGGGCGTGGGCCACCACCCGCGCCCCCTTAGAAACCCGGAGGATTCCCGATGCCTGACGCATTGACACAACCCAACGCCGAAGAAGCGACCACCCCCCTCGAATACGACAAGAAGGAAAAGAAGGAGATCATCGACGCGCTGAACGAGGCGCTGTCGCGCGAGTTCCAGGCCGTCATCATGTACACGCAGTACGCGGCTTCGGTGACCGGCCCCTACCGGCAGCAGTTGTCGCAGTTCTTCGCCCAGGAGATCCCCGACGAACTGGGCCACGCCCAGTACCTGGCGAACAAGGTCGCCGCCATGGGCGGCATCCCCGTGGTCGAGCCGGCGCCCGTTCCGCAGACCACGGACGCCCGGCAGATGCTGCTGAACGTCGTGGAGGCCGAGGACCTCGCCCGTCGCAAGTACGCCGAGTATTCGGAACTCGCCGGCAAGTACGACGAGGTCGGCCTGCGGAATCACCTCGAAGACTTCGCGGACGACGAGACCGAGCACATG
Organism: uncultured Armatimonadota bacterium; assembly: GCA_902805585.1. Taxonomy (GTDB): domain Bacteria; phylum Armatimonadota; class Armatimonadia; order Armatimonadales; family Armatimonadaceae; genus CADCTO01. The sequence continues at coordinate 1,411 of CADCTO010000475.1, forward strand.
GAAGAGACGGAGAAGCACCTGCGCGGCTGGAGCTAGGTGAACGGGAAAGGCCCCGGGCGATCTTATCGCCCGGGCCTTTCTGCTAAAAAGCCGCCGCACACCCTTGAAGGGTGTGCGGCGGCTTTTATAGGTTTGGAGGCGGATCGGCCACCTCATCGCGCACCTCCTCGCCCTCCAGGTAGTACGTGCTGCCCGGTGTGGCCGTCTCCGTCAGGAGCCACCGGCGGCGCTCCCGAAGGCGTCCGAGATGTACTTCAGGAAGACCAGCCCCAGCGCGACATGCTTGTACTCGCCGGGATCCATGTGCCCGCGCATTTTGTCCGCCGCTCAGAGCTTTTCCTCACGGGGCGTACCGCGCTGGTAGCTTGTTGGAAACGTATCGCCTACTTTTGCCATCTCGCCGCGCCGCGCGTACCATATGGGGGCAAGGGCTGGCAGGGCTATCCCTGTTGTGGACAGGAGAATGGCCAACCCATCTTTGGCGTCCCGGCAATTCTCCTTACCGCTCGCGCCCATGAAGACGATAGGGAGAAGGGACGACGGTTGCACCAGAGGAGGAAACCTTCCAGCGCAACCGAAACCAGAACGTCGCCGGAGACGGGAGATCGCACCAGACATGACGCCCGATATCGACACCGCACCACTTCTCGCCGAACTGGAGGCCCTGACGCACGCCGACCGCGTACGGCGCATGATCGCCCTGGGGCGGCAGGCCCAGACCGACGCCCGGGCGGCGGCGACGCTGCGCGCGCTCGCCTCCGGCACCGGCTTCTACGAGCGGTTCCTCGGGCTGCTGTCGTGTTCCGGCAGCCGCGACGGGGCGCACGTCGTCCGTTCCCTCTCCGACGCGTCGCGCCTCCTCCGTGGCCTGGCGCTGCGGCTGGTGCCCACGGTCTGCACCGACGAGCAGGCGGCCGCCGCCCTCGACGCGGCCCCCCGCGAGGCGCAGGCGGTGCTCCTGCGTGGCCTGCTGCGCCGCCGCCGCGCGGGTGCCATCGACGCCTTCCTCGACCGTCTGTCCGCGTCCGGGGACGAGCGCCTGGGGCCCCTCCTGCCGTTCGGCTCGGCCGACGCCGTCCGGCGGCACCTTGGAGGCGTGCTGCCGCGCTTCGGGCTGGACGACTGGCAGCGGCTGGCCCGCCTGCACCCGGACACCGCCCTGGATTTGCTGCGCGAGCGCGTCGGAGCGCAGACCGAGCCGGAACCCCGTCTTCTGTCCCACGCCAACGTGGCCCTGCGCGAACTCGGAGACCGCCGCCCGGACGAGTCCCTGGCCCTCGTCCGCGAACTGCTGCGCCACGAGCCCCCGGCACGGCTCGCGCTCGACCCGCTGGCCCGGCGGCGGCCGAACGAAATCGCCGACCTGCTCCTGGCCTCGGAAGGCGGCGCGTCCGCCACCGTAAACCTGGGCCCCGTCGCCCACCGGCTCGCCCCCGAGCGCCTCCTGGCCCTGCTGGAGCGCCTCCCTTCCCTCCTGCCCCGGCCCGGCCTCTGGCTGCGGCGGCTACCGCCCGACCTGCGCCGGAGCGTCTACGAACTGGCGGGCCGGGGCTGGCGCACCCGAGAAGGCGTCGTCGGCATCGAGGTCGTCTCCGCGCTGCCCGCCGACCTGCGGGAACGCGAAGCGCGTCGCCACTTGGCCCTGCCCGCCCTGGCGACCCGCCCGCCCCAGCGCCTGCCGTACGCCGCCTTCCTGCCGTGGGACGAGGCCCGGGCCGCCCTCGACCCGTTCGTCCGGAATCCGGACGCCGACCTGCGCGCGGCGGCCCTGTCGGCGCTGATCGGCGCGGCGCGCTACCAGCGGGAGCGGCTTGGGGACGCGCTCGCCCTGGTGCGGGCCCGCACGAACGAGCAAGACCCCGTGCGGCGCGCGATGTTATCCGCGCTGGCCGCCCTACTCCCGTCGCGCTGGCGGGCCGAGCACCTGGAGGATCTGGGCCGGATCCTGCGCGAGGCGCTCGACGCCGCCGACCTGTCGCACAATACGGCGGGCGAGGCGCAGAAGCTCGTCGTTGCCCTGGTGCCCTTCCACCCCGGCTGGGCCGCCCCGTGGCTGGGGACGCTGGTCAAGGAGCGCGGCCAGTTGTCCTTCTGGGGCCTGGGCGACCGGCTGAGCGACGCCGACGTTCAGCGGATCGCGCCCGCCCTGCTCCCGGTGCTCCAGTCCTGGGAGACGCGCGAGCGCGAGCCCTTCCTGGTGCAGGCGGCGGTCAGTCTGGGCCGCCGCCTGCGCGCCTTCGACGCGCTGGCCGACATCCTGGAGCGCGTGGCGATGACGACCCGCCAGAACTACGTCGCCTCGCAGATCCTTTCGCTGCTGGCCGAGCACCGGCGCGACCGGCTCGCCGCCCTGATCCCGGCGTTGCTCCAGCGCGATGCCAGCGCGATCACGCTGCCCGTCGTCTACGACCACCTGCACCGGCGGCGGCAGGACTTGCTGGCCCCGTTCCTGGGCCAGCAGGCGTACGCCGGACGGTTCGGCACGGGCCGCACCCGCTTCGTCCTGCCGCTCGCGAGCGGCTTCCACCGCTGGACACGTTCGCAGCAGGAGACCTTCGCCGAGACGCTCGGCCGCGTCACCCGGGACAACGCCCGCGACACCCCGGCGGTGGACGTGGTGATCCGCCAGCTCGCCGCGCTCCCCGCCGTCTTCCCGTCGCGGCTTTTGGCGCTGGCCGACCGGCGGATGGAGCGCCTCGCCGTGCGCGACACTGCCCTGCGCGCCCTGGCGCGCCTCGACGCGGGGCAGGGCGTGCCCGCGCTGGTGGAGGCGCTGGACGACGAGCGCGGCCGCGTCGCCATCTACGCCCTGCGCGCGGCCATCCTGGAGATGCCCGCCGGGCGCGCCCTAACGCTGCTGCGGGGGGTGCGGACGGAGAAGGTGACCGTCGCCAAGGAGGTCGTGCGGCTCCTGGGCGACCTCCACATGCCCGACGCGTACCCCCTCCTCCTGGAGTGGGCGCGGCGCGACGGACTGCACCGGGACGTGCGCGTGGCGCTGCTGCGGGCGCTGTGGGAGCACCCGGAGCGGGACGAGACCTGGCCGATACTGGACGCGGCTGCCGCCGACCCCGACCCGGCGGTGGCGGCGGGCGTGGTTCGCGTCCCCGCCGACCGGCTGTCCCCGGCCGCCCAGCGGCGGCTGCTCGGCCTGATCGCGGCGCTGCTGGGGCACGGGGATCCCAAGGTGCGGCTGGACGCGCTCGGCCGCTGCGCCGACCTGCCGCTGCCCGACCCGGGGCGGGCGCTGCTGCCGCCGCTGCTGGGGCGGCTGTCCTCGCCCCTTCCGGACGAGAGCGCGGCGGCCGCGCGCGCGGTCTTCGCCACCTACGCGGGCCGGACGGCGCAGGACGCGGGGGCGGTGGGCGTGGCCGTAGGGCGGGTGCGGGCCGACCGGCGCGCGCTGCTGGCGGCGGTCGGGGCCCTGCAGTCGGCGATCCCGGCCAATCGGGTCCGGCTGGTGCCGACGGTGCGCGCCGTTC